>CAZTFJ010000015.1:0-13518 GCA_964612255.1 uncultured Rikenellaceae bacterium
AATAGCCTTCAACGCTCAATTCTATATGCACTTCTGTTTGTTGTGCTAGTAGTACTATTCTTTTTGGGCAAAATAAGAGCAACGCTAATAATTGCTATCACCATCCCCATTGCGCTTATAGTTTCGTTTGTTTACCTGGCATTTGTGGGTAGTTCGCTTAATATCATATCGCTTAGCTCCCTTACGGTGGCCATAGGTATGGTGGTTGACGATGCCATTGTGGTGCTCGAAAATATTATGAGGCATATACAGCGAGGGTCGAGCCCGCGCGAAGCAGCAAAGTACGCTACTAACGAGGTATGGATTTCGGTTATTGCCACCACGCTAGTTATTGTTGTGGTATTCTTGCCACTCACAATGCTAGGCGGTATGGCAGGGGTAATGTTTAAAGAGTTGGGATGGATTGTAACCATTGTGGTTAGCACCTCTACCCTTGTTGCAATAACCCTAACCCCAATGTTATCATCGAAGTTACTAAAATCGAAAAAAGTAAAAATCGATGAGAATGGACACATTGTTGATATTAAAACCAAGCCCAGCTGGTACGAGCGCTACGGAATAAGCCTTATGGATAAGCTCGACAACTGGTACGCCAAAGCATTACGCTACTGCCTAAGCCATAAAACGGTTACTATGATTGTAGCAGTACTTATTTTTATTGGTTCGTTAGTGCCCCTTGGACTAGGTATGATTGGTACCGACTTTATGCAGCAAACCGATAGCGGCAGGCTAAACGTAACGGTAGAATTAAACCGTGGAACACGCATTGAAGAAACCCTTAAAACTGCTCGCCAGCTCGAAACCCGCTTTATGGAGCTAGCACCCGAAATAAGGATGATATCAACCTCTGCTGGTTCTAACGACGATGCTGGTATATCAGCCCTGTTTAGCTCTACTACCAACAACACCATTAGCATGAATGTGATATGTACTAAGAAAGATGAGCGTGAACGCTCAATTTTCGACATTGCTGAGGTGTTACGTAAGGAGATGGCACTATACCCCGAGATTATTGACTTTCAGGCTCAACAAGCAGGATTTGGAATGGGTGGAAACTCAACTGTTGATGTTGAAATTTACGGTTACGATTTTAACACAACCGATGTGCTTGCTGAGGACATAAAAAATCTTATTACCGATAAAGTTTCAGGTGCTCGCGACGTGACGATAAGCCGCGAAGAGCAACGCGCAGAGCTAAAAATAGCAGTTGATAAGGAGAAACTGGCGATGCACGGGCTAAACTCGGCCACAGTATCGGCATACGTTCGCAACCGGGTATCGGGAATGCTTGCTGGTTATCTTAAGGAGGATGGCGATGAGTACAACATTCTGGTGCGAATGGAAGAGGAAAACAGAAACTCCATCACCGCAATTGAAGACCTATCGATACCAACCCCCGCCGGAGGTAAGATTAAGCTACGCGAGGTGGCAAAGGTTGAGGAATACTGGTCGTTACCAACCATATCGCGCAAAAGCAGGCAGCGAATAGTAACTGTACAGGTATCGCCTTTTGAAACCTCTCTTGGAGAACTTGCTGTTGATATTGAAAAAGCCATCGAGTCTGTTAATGTACCCCAAGGGGTTACCATTAGGTTAGCGGGTGATTACGAGGAACAACAGGAGACCTTTGCCGATATGGGACTATTCATGATGCTTATTATTATGCTGGTTTACATTGTAATGGCATCGCAGTTCGAATCGTTTAACAAGCCGTTTATTATCATGATGGCCGTACCATTTGCCATAACAGGTGTTATTGGTGCTCTGTTGGTTACTGGGACATCACTCGATATGATTGGAGCGCTCGGAGCCATAATGCTGGTAGGTATTGTGGTTAAAAACGGTATTGTACTAGTTGACTACATAAACCTTATGCGCGACCGTGGAAACGAGCTTAAAGAAGCCATTGCGCTGGCTGGTGCATCGCGTTTACGCCCCGTGCTCATGACAGCTTTTACAACCATACTGGGTATGCTACCCATGGCGCTTAGCCAGGGAGAAGGCTCTGAAATGTGGCAACCCATGGGTATTGTAGTAATTGGCGGCCTACTGGTATCAACCTTTGTAACGCTAATAATTGTTCCGGTTCTATACGGCATTATGTCGCGCCATGGCGAGCGAAACAAGGAGGAGAAAGCACGTAAAGAGTTCATCTTCCTCCAGCTATCCGATGAAAACAACAGCAAAAATCAGTAAGCGATATGAAAGCAGTATTCATTGTATTTAATCAGGCCAACACCGAAAGGGTTGAGTATATGCTCGATAAGTTAGAAATAAGAGGTTTTACCTTTTTTGAGCAAGTGCAAGGCCGCGGATCAGTTACGGGCGAACCTCGCCGGGGAACCCATACCTGGCCAGAAATGAACTCAGCCATGATCACAATGGTTGATGACGACAAGGTGGACACACTTCTTAAAACTATTCACAAGCTCGATAAGAGAAACAAGGAGATTGGTGTGCGTGCATTTGTTTGGAACATTGAGCAAACAGTATAAGCAAACCTTTTAAATAAATAAAGAGCCGTGTATATTTGCACGGCTCTTTATTTGATTGCTAAATTCTTGAATGAATGAATGAATGAATGAATGATTGAATGATTGAATGATTGAATGATTGAATGCCAACAGACTAAGGAGTATTGATTTTTAACAACTTCTGATCTCGTTATCCTACCAAAGAACGGCTGTATAATCTCTTCAGTTTTTTACTTACAAGATAAGCTAAGATTGGCAACCACCAAAAATTACCGTTTAGTTGAATTGAACACTATAAATAGTTGAAAAGCCATCAAACTTGTTGCAACTGTTGCGTTGCAATGGCCTTGTTTAAACGCTTAATCTCCTTGCTAAGGATAATAAACGAAATGATACCAGATATAACATCGGAAATGGGACTAGAAACCCAAACACCGGTTAGCCCCATGAACTGTGGTAAAATTAACAAAATTGGGATTAGCACAATAACCTGACGAAGCAACGAAATCATGGCTGCAGTAGCCGCCTTGCCTGTTGCCTGAAAGTAATTCCCTGCAATTATCTGAAAACCAACAACTGGTAGCGCCATCATAAAAATACGCAAGCCCTTTTTGCCAATTTCAAGCAGCTGAGGATCCGATGTATTAAACATCTTTATAACAACCCCTGGAAAAAGTTCCATCAAAACAAAACCTACAAATGATACTATTATTGCTGCCTTAAGGCAAACATATAGCGTTTGCTTTACCCTTACAAAATTTCCTGCCCCGTGGTTAAATCCAAAAATGGGCTGCGCTGCCATATTAATAGCAATTATGCTCATAACTACCAGCATTGCCACACTCATAATAATACCCATTGCCCCTACAGCCAAATCGCCCCCATATTTAATAAGCTGCATATTAAGCACTCCGTGCACAAAGCTCGATGCAAATTGCATTGCGAAAGGAGAAAAGCCAATGGTTATAATAGATACAATTACTCCCCAGCTGAGGGTAAAATTCGATAACTTAAGCCGCACCACAGCTTTGTTCGACCTAAAATGCCTAATCACCCAAATACAAAGCAAAAACTGCGATATTACAGTTGCTACTGCAACCCCTTGCACGCCCATATTGAGGCCAAAAATAAATATTGGATCGAGAATTAAATTTGTACCAGCACTAATAAGCATAGAATACATGGCAATTTTAGCATTCCCCTCTGCTCTAATGATATTGTTAAGTGAAAAGCCAACCATGTTGAATATTGTTCCGAAAAGGATAATATTAAGATAGCTGTTGGCATACTCAATGGTTTGCGTGCTAGCCCCAAACATTCTAAGCAAAGGATCTTTTATCAGAAAACCAACCACTGTTAAAAGTAAGGCGGTAATAATTAGCAAGACAAATGCATTACCCAATACCCCTTCGGCCTTTTGGTGCTCATCTTGACCTAGATAAATAGAAATACGAACCCCTGCTCCCATTCCAATTAGCATACCAAAGGCCATCAGAATAATCATGATGGGAAATACCACGCTAAGTCCAGATAGTGCCAATGATCCTACACCTTGTCCAACAAATATTCTGTCAACAATATTATATAACGAGTTTATAACCACTCCTGTAAAGGCGGGTAAAAAAAACTTCCACAATACGCTTTTAATAGGCGCTTCGGCAAGTAAACTTATATTCTTATGCTGGATACTCAAATCTGATAAATTAAAGGGCTGCAAAGGTAACAAATTGGTTTGGCCCCTGCTATATTTATAAGGGCTAATTATTTATATAAATATAGAAAGTATCTGTTTAAACGAGACCATTCTCAATTTAGCATTTTATCATTAATTGACAAATACCTTTTAAATCAATTTTATTTAGCCTATATGCTAAAATCAAATAGTATGGCACTCAGATATCTAATAGTGTATTCAATACATAGTAACGTGGATATAAAGGCAAACTGATAATCATATAATGTCTTCAAAAACTTTCAGCAAGCCACAAATGCTGCAACTTATGGTAAATGTTTATGCAGATAATTTAAAAATACTAAATTTGTTTTCTTTAAAAAGTCTTCAGATATAAGTAAGTTATGGGTTTTGATGCTATTTTAGTACTGGTAGTCATTGTGTTCCTTTTGGTCTCGTTGTATTTCGATATCATAGGTACAGGTTTTACTTTTGTTATTGCTGTAGCAATCCTTGGCGTATTCAAGGTTATAACCCCCAAAGAAATTCTCTCTGGATTTGCCAACGAACAAATTGCAATAATTATTTTACTATTACTAGTAGGTGAAGTTTTTCATCGAACATCGGTACTCGACATCTTTTTCAATTGGGTTTTTCGCAAAGCAAAAACCTCGAAAGGATTTTTGGCTAGGCTAATGTTTATTGTTGGCCCCATTTCGGGTTTTGTTAACAATACACCCATTGTAGCCCTTATGATGCCCTACGTTCACTCGTGGAGCCAAAAGAATAAGGTTAACGCCTCAAAACTCCTAATTCCTCTCTCCTACGCAGCTATACTGGGGGGATGTTTAACTCTAATTGGCACCTCAACCAACCTAATTGTAGGTGGCTTGGTTACCGAGCAAGAAATAATACCAAACCTCAGACCTCTCGAAATTTTTGATTTTGCCAGTGTGGGCATTCCTATGATAATTATTGGGGGCCTATACATGGTTTTTTTTAGCGATAAGCTAATTCCTAACCGAAAAGTAATTCAACAAATTGAAGAAAACGAACGCGACTACGTGTTTGAACTACAAATAAAAAAAGGCAGCGAAGTAATTGGGCAATCGCGTAAGGAATGTCCTTTTCTCCGAAATGAGGGTTTTATTCTTACCGAGGTTTTTAGGGATGGTATTCTTTACCAGCAAGTTTCGGATAACTTTGTGTTTCAAGTGAACGACACCCTGCTTTTTGTAGGCAACAAGGAGGCCATAGCCGACTTGGTAAATGCCGATAAACATCGGATTATTCCCTCGGTAGGAATGTTCTCGCGTAAGCCCAAATCGGAGATTGTTGAGATTGTAATATCCCACAAATCATCGATGATAGGCAAACGCCTGAAGGACGAAAATTTTAGGGGCAAGTACGATGCTACAGTTATTGCTGTTCACCGAAACGGTGAGAACCTCACTGGGCAAATTGCCCAAATCGATTTGAGGGCTGGCGATACCCTACTAATTATGGTTGGTAGTAGTTTTAGGGAACTTTCAAGCACTACGCACGACTTTTATATTATATCAAAAATTAAAGAGATTAATCGCTTGGGAGTGTTTCGAACAGCCGTGCTGGTTGGTGGCCCGCTGCTAATAGTATTGCTAAATGTGCTGGGTATAATTAAACTTTTTACAGGGCTGCTGGTTTTTCTCATTGTAATACTTTTGCTAAAAATAATTAAGCCCCGCGATATTGCTCTCAGTGTCGATTTTGAATTGGCCTTTGTAATTGCCCTATCGCTAGCACTGGGTACCGCCATGATAAAAACCGGACTGGCCGAATCTATTGCACAAGGCATTTTACAGATATTCAAACCTTTTGGTAAGTACGGTTTGCTATTTGGCATTTACCTAATTACAACCCTCTTGGCCTCATTTATCACCAGCAAAGCTGCTGTTGTTATTATTTTTCCTATTTCGCTTAGCATTGCTGTAAAACTTGGGGTTGACCCCCTACCTTTTATCCTGGTAGTATCTTTTGCAGCAGCAGCAAACTTTATTACTCCTATTGGTTATCAAACCAACCTGATGGTATACGGACCTGGTGGATACAAATTTGCCGATTACATGAAGATTGGTGGCCCTCTGGCCTTAATTTATATGGTTGTTACCGTTACTATTTTAAGCCTAATTTATTTTGTTTGGTGAGATAAACCATATTTAACAAAAAAGGCTATTGCGTATGTTGCAATAGCCTTTTTTTAAACATTGTGCAGAAAATTACTTGCAAACCTCAGCCTTAAGAACCGATGTTTTAGCCATATTATCGGCAATGGAACAACGCTCCTCTATTTCATGAAGGAATTAATTCTTCTCCTCGTCAGTCATATCGGCAGCAATTTTAACAAACGAACGGATTTCGGTAAAACCTGCCCTACCCTCCTTGGTTTGGCCAAGAAGAAAGTCTTTATCAATATCGCCTTCAACTGAAACCTCAATACCTCTTAGCTCAATCCTTCGCTGCATGGCAATAATGCGTCCAATGGCGCAAATACAAGCAGGAAGCGACGAAAGAAAAATTTCAAGTGGATTTGGCCCCTCATCATTGCCACCACCAGCTTTGGGCTGATCGATAATAAATGGATGAGAACATCCTATTTCAGTTCTAAATGTAGAACCCATTTTACCTGTAACTTTAACTGTAGAAATCATAGAAATATTATTTAATGTTATAGTATTCACAGTAAAGAACGTAATTTTTTTCCATTTGTTTATATACATCTAATTATCTATCTATATGGTTTATCTTGTAATCACTAAATACCAGCCCATTATAACATATCCCTTTGGTATTTTTATGTTGTAAAACTTAAAAAAAATTCCTCAACAACTCCTTATTTCCCCAAATTCAAACATTTACCTTTAACACCAAACACCCTCCATATACATATTGAAGAGATATGCATTGTCGCCCACCATATTTTTTGTAATTTGTGTGATATTTGCTGCGAAAAACCAAACTCAAAATTAACCTACCTTGTTATGGAAAAAGTTAGCATCACCCTTGAGAACCTGGGAGATATATTTCCCGACAATTGGAGCCAAGAACAAATAGCCAAAGGAAAAACTATATTTCTGAAACGGCTATCAGAACTTACTCACAAGCATTACAGTGGAAAGATACAGGTAGTGCCGAAGGTTCCTGTGCCAGGTTTCAACTGGTTTAATGTATGGTATACACCTGGCGTATCAAAGGTATCAACCACAATTCGCGATAACAACGACGCATCATTTGAACTCTCGAACCGCGGAAACCTAGTAGCCGTTGTTAGCGACTCAACCCGGGTACTTGGCGATGGCGACTGCACCCCTCCGGGTGGTTTGGGCGTAATGGAAGGCAAAGCATTCCTTATGAAATATCTTGGGGGTGTTGATGCCATGCCACTTTGTATCGATAGCAAAGGCCCCGACGGTAAGAACGACCCCGACAAAATAATTGAATTTGTTAAGATGTGTCAGCATAGCTTTGGTGCGGTAAATCTTGAGGATATCTCTCAACCCAACTGCTTTAAAGTGCTCGATGTGCTCCGCGAAGAATGCAACATCCCTGTTTGGCACGACGATGCTCAGGGTACAGCCTGCGTTACCCTTGCAGGTCTTATAAATGCGCTTAAGCTGGCAGGGAAAAAGCTATGCGATGCCAAAATTGTATTCTATGGTGCCGGCGCATCAAACACCACCATTGCCCGCCTTATTATTACCGATGGCGGAAACCCTAAGAATATGGTGATGTTCGACTCTAAAGGCACCCTTCATTCGGGCAGAAAAGATATTGAAGCGGATCCAAGATTTTATCGTAAATGGGAAATATGCCAAAGCACCAATCCCAACAATATTCAAACTATGGAAGAGGCCATGAAAGGCGCTGATGTGCTAATATCACTATCGACCCCAGGGCCCGATACCATAAAAAAAGAATGGGTTAGCCTTATGGCAGAAAAATCTATAGTTTTTGTTTGCGCAAACCCAGTTCCCGAAATTTACCCTTATGCAGCCAAAGAGGCTGGTGCATACATTGTAGCCACCGGACGAGGCGACTTCCCGAATCAGGTAAATAATTCGCTTGGATTCCCTGGAATTCTTAAGGGTGCGCTTATTACCCGAGCACAAAAAATTACCGACGAAATGGCCATTGCAGCAGCCCACTCTTTAGCAAACTATGCCGAGAAACGCGGAATTGATCCCGAAAATATTACAGCAACTATGGATGAGGCAGATGTTTTTCCTGTTGAAGCTGCGGATGTAGCCATACAGGCCATCAAGGATGGGGTTGCCCGTCGCAAAGTAACATGGGACGAGGCCTACCAAATTGCTAAGAAAGATATAGAATACTCTCGGTCGCTAACCAAAACCCTTTGTAACGAAGGCTTTATAGCCAATCCACCTCAAGAAATGCTTCAGGATGCACTAGATTTCACAAAAAAGCAGATTGAAGGATAGCTAGAGTATGTAATAAAAACAGCCCTCTAATGCTTTGCTTTAGGGGGCTGTTTCTTTTCAACTTTTGGTACAATGTAATTTGAGTAGATATTGCCCATGGATCGAAAAATATTCTCTCTTGCGCTTCTATTCAGAGCATCCATACTTTTAAGCAAATCGCGAGCTTGCTTCCTGTTGGTTTTATCTTCATGCGGACACAAACTTAGCTCGTTGGGAAACTCCAAATGCTGCGAGTACTTCTTCAATTCCTTATCATGTGCCAATATCAGCGGCCTAATGGCAAACAGCTCGCCATTAAACATGCTAAGTTTTGGAGGAATGGAACTGATAGACGAGTGGTGAATCATATTCATCATAAGCGTCTCAACGGCATCGTCTAAATGATGCCCAAAGGCCAACTTTTTGCAATCACGCTCCTTGGCAATGGCAAAAAGTTCCTTACGGCGTTTCCAGCTACAAATAAAACAAGCCGGCTGACGCTGGTTTGGCTTATAATCGACAGTGATTTGCCTAAAATGCAAGGGAACAGAATGCTCCGCACAGTAGCGTTTCATAAACTCCTCATCGGCTTGGTAGGGCATATCCGTTGCCTGAACATGACACGCCTCGATACGAAACTTATCGGGAAGGCTCTTATTTAAATGAACAAGTAAATCGAGCAATGCAAAGCTATCCTTTCCGCCCGACAGGCCAACCATTACCCCCTCGTCCTTTTCGATAAGTTGAAAATTATAAATGGCTGACTTAACCTTACTCTCCAATTTTTTTACAATGTACGCGCTACGCTTGATATCAGCCATAAAATGCAACTTACTTTTTCGATACCATGATTTGCAGCAAGAGTTCATCGGTATGGTTCATACCCTTTGTTCCTACATCACCCAAATTCTGTATGGTTTTTTCTACATCATCCTCAATTATTCCATCATTCGAGGAGATTGTAATGTCCTCGAGCGCCAATAAAGCCGACTGCATTGCAGCACCAACCCCAGAGCTAACTTTAAGGGCACATCCTACTTTGGCCCCATCGCAGACCATACCCGTTACGTTACCAATCATATTTTTAATGGTAGAAACAATCTCCTTTTTTCCGCCACCCATTAGGTAAGCAACACCGCAACCAGCACCCGATGCCGCAACAATACATCCACAAAGCGCCGATAAGCGGCCCAGGTAACGCTTAATATGTATGGCTGTAAGATGCGAAATGACCAGAGCGCGCACCAACTTTTCATGGCCAGACTTTAACCGTTCTGCAGTAGCATAAACTGGCAAGGTTGCAGTGAGCCCCTGATTTCCACTTCCCGAATTACTCATAACAGGCATTGGGCAACCAGCCATACGTGCATCGCTAGCAGCAGAAGTAAGCAGCATGGCGTAGTTCATAATATCATCGGATAAAATTCCGCTTTCGACGTACTTTTTTAGCTTACGGCCAACCATTAAACCGTACTCATTTTTAAGCCCTTCCTGAGCAATTTTGAGATTATAGTCAACCGTTTGCATTATGAACTCAATATCGTTCAGAGGAACAGTTGTTGCAAAGTTGAAAATTTCATCAACGGAAAGAGGTACGAGCATTGCCCCAGAAGTACCTGTATTCTCGTTTGAAGTAGTATTAATTTCGGCACTGCACTCAAGCGTTTCGCCATTAAGGTCAACATGCGAAATATTGGAATGCTTGGTTGTTATTATAGCCTTAGAGCGGTTGCTATTTGAGCCAAAACAAATGGCCTCAATGTAAAGAAGCTCGGTATTCTTTTTCACGCTAATGCTAACACGCTCCTCTTCAACTAACCGCTTGGCCTGCTCAACTACTTTATCATCAACCCCATTTAACACCTCTAAGCAATCGGACGATTTACCATAAACTGCGCCTAGCGCTGCAGCAATGGGTAAGCCAGTCATTCCGGTACCAGGGATTCCCACTCCCATTCCGTTCTTAAAAATATTTGGGCTAAGTAGCAACTCAATATGGTCAGGCATTTCGCCCAGAACCTCTCGTGCCTTTGCTACAGCTAACGAAACAGCAATGGGCTCGGTACAGCCCAAAGCAGGAACCACTTCGGTTTTTAGTAAATCGATGTAAGCCTGGTATCTTTGCATTTTTATCAGTATTTAGAGGTGATAATTTATGCAAAAGTATGAACATGAGACAAAAAAGTTATGTCATATATCAGTAAAATATAATGTTTTTAAGCAGTTGTACCGTATTACAACTCCAATATATTTGCACCTATTCCGGTTTCAACCTGCTTTTTCTTAACGCTTTTGGCAAAGGTTAGCGAACCTGCAGATTTTACACTAGCCTCGATTAAACTGATAGGATAAACCTTAGCTACAGCTTTTGTTGACACGGTTACATAAGCACTATCGGCAATCAAATCGTAAGCCGACACAACACCAGCAGTGCGCGCTTGCGCATTTAGGGTTGATACTTTTCCGCTAAGGCGAATAGTTGCCCCACCGCTTGCGGTAACATCAATTAATTTGGCTGTAATGGGCAAATCGAGCTGCGCCCCCGACTCTGCCAATAGTGTTAAGGAATCGCAAGTAAAGGAATCTTGAAAACTAACCCGCGCCGACGACGAAGCCTTTACCTCACTTAGCTCGCGGTAAGATAAGTACACATCAACAGAATAATCGCGATGAAAACCTCTGGACAGACCTATATGTAAGGTCTCGCCATCGAGCGTAAAGTTCACCTTATCGGCTTCAATACCGCTTAGAACTACCTTTGCCCCAAGGGTATCGGCCTTTGAGGGGTATACCGTTATACCACTTGTTATCAGCAACTTGCTAAACTTTGGCAACTCTTTTACAATGTCGTAATGTTGACAGAAAGCGCTATTTGAAACAAACAGGAAAATTGAAGTTAGAATAAATAACCTTTTCATTATCAGAAAATTTATGGATTTACAAATCATAAAAACAGTCCCAAATGTAGCTCGTTAATATTAAAATAAAAAGCATTTACTGATGATTTTGCTTAGTTTAACCATTGACCTTTTTGAACAAACAAACAAATACTCTGTTAATTAAGGTAGTTAAACAGCTACAGAAATGAAAAAAATTGCTATGCTAATTCTTACTTTTGCAGTTGCAGTTAGCAATATAGATGGGCAGGAGAAAAACGAAATGAAAAACGAAAAACTAAAGGAAAAGCTAACACCGCTGCAGCTATATGTTACCCAAGAAAAAGGGACAGAACGCCCATTTACTGGTGAGTATTGGAACTTTTTCGACAAAGGAACTTATCACTGTGTGGTTTGCGATGCAGAGCTTTTTGAGTCGGATACAAAGTACGATTCTAGCTGCGGCTGGCCAAGTTTTTACAACTCGAAATTTAAAGATAACATTGCCGAAAAACCAGATTATAGCCATAATATGATAAGAACAGAAGTGGTATGTAAGCATTGCGGTGCGCATTTGGGACACGTTTTTACCGATGGCCCAGCACCAACGGGAACTCGATACTGCATAAACTCGGCATCTCTAAAGTTTAAGCGACAGAATGAAAAGAAGTAAAATGAAAACGGTATATAGATTATCGGCCTTTCCGCTAAACCTAATTGTTTTACCCGGTGAGGAAATTCCTCTGAGAATTTTTTAACCCAAGTATAAACAGCTAATAACTGAATGCTTGGATAACAACCAAACGTTTGGCATTCCGTTTATTGGCGAAAATGGAATAACTGAGATTGGAAGCGAAGTAAAGGTTACAAAACTTGTTGGACGAAATGCTAACGATGATATGGTAATTAATATCAAAGGTGTTTCGCTTTACAAAACCATCGACTTTTTTCCGGTTTTACCCGATAAACTTTACGGTGGTACCATTTCAGAAACAATTGCTTCAGACTTTAGCACAACTAACCCCGAAATTGCTGTTAGGGTAAAGGCATTAAAGCTAAACCTAAGCAACGAGCTTGGCACACTTATAATATCAGAGAGTATGAATATGCTAGATATTGCACGAACTCTCATGCTAAAATCGGAGGAAAAATACAAACTGATTACCTTAAACAGTAAGTCCGACAAGGAACAATTTATTGCAAATCAGCTCCGTTTTGTTGAGCTAATTCGTTCACAGGAAACCAAACTCGAAAATAACTTTTCGCTTAACTAGTTATTCCACATCTTTCAGTTAAATTTGTATTCAGGCACCATATGCTGAACAAATGAAACTACTGAACCATATCAAGCTAACAAAGATAAATATTGTTTACGATGATGATGAATTCACGCTAAGCCATAGGGTAAAGGACTACCTAATGGCATTGCTTGGGTCATCATTTTTACTAATCTCGTACATTTTTAATGGAATTGCTTACGCTGAAATTGGCAAGCAAAAGGGGTTGTATTTCATTATCCCTATTTTTGTAATTACTCTTGGCTACTTTGTGATTACACTGGTTCAATATATCGAGTCGAAACGACTTAAAGATAAGTGGTATAGCTATAAAGACTTAACCAGCATTACCCTAAATTCACAAGAAAAAAGTTACCAAGTAACCTTTTACCTAAAGAATAGGGTTATTAAGAACAAAACTATTGAAAACGATCTGTACTTTAGGCAGTTTATTGATCTGCTAAAGAGCAAAGGCGTAAACATTACCGAAACTAACCCAGGTTAGCAAAATCCCAACACATTTCCCATTCTGTTTTTGGAATAGTATCGTAACTTTTACTCTCAACAAAGTTATCTTCTTCAATACTATAAGGGTCAAACAAGTTTATTTCGGGCCAATCATCAACCCTACGTAAGGCGCGAGCCATCATTCGGTTAACCTCGTAGGGGAAACGTGCCCCAACCCAAGGGCTTGAATTGGTAATAAACACGTAAGTTAGCCCATTATTTTGCGAAACAGCCATAGCCGATGTTCCCTCTCTCTGT
>CAZTFJ010000015.1:13528-15045 GCA_964612255.1 uncultured Rikenellaceae bacterium
TGGCCCCATTCTGGATGATTTCCCAGGCATCACCATTGCTTGAAACCCAACGCCAACCCAGCGGATGAAATCCAGGTTCGTGGCTAGCCATTTGCCTTATAGATTTTTTTGATATGATGGTATTGGATGAGTACAAATCGATAGCCAGCAAGAACTTGGCAACGCTAACCGACGATAGAACCCAACCACCAGCGGCTCCCAACATCCTAACATCATTACCACCCCTACTCTTTAGCACTTGTATTGGCTTTCCATCGTAGGCCGGAACAAGTTCTGCCTCGGGCACCTCGTAATACCTTACTTCGAGCGGATAGCGCAAACTATCGTAATTATGCGCAATAAAAGCATCGTACACCCCAATGGGGTTTAAAATAGTTTTTCTCACATACTCTTCGTACGAGCACCGTGCAGCCTTTTCTATAACCCGTTCGAGCATTACGTACCCCACGTTACTGTATGAGCAGCGCGACCCAGGTGTAAAGTGCAGCCGTTTGCTAAGGGTAAACTCAATAATGTCGTCCTTGCTAAGGGGCAATTCTTTGTTTAGCTGCCTTGCAATTGACTCATGAATAAACATATGATCGCCCCAACGAGAAGTCCACCCACCCGAATGGTTGAGTAGCTGCTTTACGGTAATATCCTCAATTCGCTCATCGATATAGTTACGGTAAAGCGGATTATTTAGCACGCCATGCTCACCAAATACCTTTTGGGTTAGGCTAAGGTGCCCCTCCTCCACCAACTTCATAATAGCAGTAGCAGTTATAAGCTTCGATACGCTAGCCACTCGTAGCAAATGGTAGGGCTGCATCTCAACGCTATCCTCCACATTGGCAAAGCCAAAACCTTTGGCATAAACCAACTTGCCCTTATTTGCAATAGCAACCGATGCACCTGTTACACCCCAGTGTGATATAAACCTGTTTATCGACTTCTCGAAAGCCTGCAAATTATCATCACTAAGCACATCGTTTGATATATACCTATTTGATAAAGCCTTAATATCATTGGGCGTATCGGATGGACTAGACCTCAACGAGCGGTTTAGAGTAATATCGAAAACAACAAAAAAGATTACTAGTATAATTGTGAAAAACTTTTTAATCATAACATCGTGTAAATTATTCTATGCTAACAAGATGCAAAGTAAACAATATAAAAACGAAAAGTCAAGTTATAAGCGATTAACATATCAACAGATACATTAATAATCACTTCGCAAGCAGTAAAGTTGCTTGCGTTCAATAAATTTTAAAGGATATTAAAGTGGCAATGACTATTTACAGCATCTCTTTTAGAGTAGATACGAACCCTTTTATATCATCTTCGGTAGTATCCCAGGATGTCATCCAACGCACCTCGGAACGATCCTCGTCCCATACGTAGAAGAAATATTCCTGCTGCAATTTTTCAATTATTTCACCCGGGATAATTGCAAATACACCATTCACATCCACAGATTGAGTGATGGTTACTTGGGGAACAGACTTTAACTCAGATGCCAAAAGTTTGGCCAT
>CAZTFJ010000015.1:15089-15860 GCA_964612255.1 uncultured Rikenellaceae bacterium
AGAATTGCGCTGAAATGTATCGCATTTTTGATGCCAGCTGTAACCCCTGCTTTCTAGTGTACATAAAGCCTTGAGCCAACTCAGGGCGAAAAAACACTACCGCTTCGCCGTACATCATCCCATTCTTAGTACCACCAAACGATAGAATATCTACTCCTGCATCGGTGGTAAACTCTTTAAACTCTTTACCAAGTGCAACAGCAGCATTGGCAATACGAGCACCGTCCATATGCAGGTACATATCATGCTCATGCGCAAAATCGGCCAATGCTTTAACTTCCTCAGGTGTATAAAGCGTTCCCAACTCGGTGGGTTGCGATATTGATATAACCTTTGGTTGCGAATGATGCTGAAAACCAAATCCGTGCATATGCTTTTTCACCAAATCAATAGTTAGCTTGCCATTGGGGGTTGATACGGTTAGCAGCTTGCAACCCGAAAAACGCTCTGGAGCACCACATTCATCAACATTAATATGAGCTGTATCGGCACAGATAACCGCATTATAGGGTTGCGTTGCTGCTTTTATACCCAACACATTGGCGGCCGAACCTATAAATACGAAAAACACCTCAACATGCTCACCAAACTCTTTACGAAAGAGTTTAATGGCTTCTTCGGTATACAAATCATCGCCATAGGCTATGGTGTGTCCATCGTTCACGCTGGCCATAGCATTCAAGATGTTTGGGTGAACTCCAGAATTATTATCGCTTGCAAAGCCTCTTTTATTTGTTGTCATGGTGAGTGATTGGTTGAATGAATGAATGA
>CAZTFJ010000016.1:0-2689 GCA_964612255.1 uncultured Rikenellaceae bacterium
GTAAGGTGGGGAGTGGCAAAACAAGCCTCATAAAAACTATTACTGCCGAGTTACCTCTGCGCAAAGGCGAGGGTAGGGTGGCCGATTACAACTTGGCTAAGCTGCGCAGTAATCAAATTCCATACTTGCGGCGTAAAATTGGCATAGTATTTCAAGATTTTCAGCTGCTTACCGATAGATCGGTACTCGATAACTTAACCTTTGTACTAAAGGCCACTGGTTGGAAAAGCAAAAAGGAGATGAAACAGCGTATCGACGATGTGCTTGAGAAAGTTGGGCTAAAACACAAGGAGTATAAAATGCCTCACCAGCTTTCGGGAGGCGAGCAGCAAAGGGTGGTTATTGCCAGGGCGCTACTTAACAACCCCGATATTATTTTGGCTGATGAGCCCACTGGGAACCTCGATCCCGAAACATCGGACGAAATTATGCAGATTCTTTTTGATATAGCCGCTACGGGACGTGCAGTTATTATGGCTACCCACAACTACAGCTTGCTAAAAAAGTTTCCCTCGAAAACCCTAAGGTGCGAGAAGACAAGGTTGGAGGAAACCGAACATA
Organism: uncultured Rikenellaceae bacterium; assembly: GCA_964612255.1. Lineage (GTDB taxonomy): Bacteria > Bacteroidota > Bacteroidia > Bacteroidales > Tenuifilaceae > Perlabentimonas. Next base: position 562 of record CAZTFJ010000016.1, read on the forward strand.
CCTCAGAGATTGATTTTGAGAGTCTTATGGAGGAGTAACTTGCTGAGCTAGGGCAATTGGGTGCCACAAGTTTTGCAGTAAATGGCATCTTTTTGATGTTCCGATTCTTTACAATGGGGACAAATTTTGGTTTTGGTTTGGCGCGAGCTGCGTTTGGTTATTTCGGCAGATACAATCCCTGTTGGTATGGCTAATATACTGTAACCCAGTAGCATAATAAATGTGGATATGAATTTACCCAAATCGGTAAGCGGAACAATATCGCCATAGCCAACTGTGGTTAGCGTAATAACTGCCCAGTAAATACTTAGGGGAATACTGTTGAACCCATTCTCGGCTCCCTCAACTACATACATTAAGCTACCCAGCAGAAGCACTAGTATCATTATAAATACCATAAAAATAAAAATCTTTCTAAAGCTATTCCTTAGGGCAATTAGTAAAGCATTCCCCTCGTATATAAACTGGTATAGCTTAAGAACCCGATAAACCCTTAGTAGCCTCACGGCTCTAATAATTAGCAAGGGCTGTACCGCAGGAAAAGCAATGGCAACAAACGATGGGAGGATTGCCAGCAAATCGACAATTCCAAAAAAGCTAAGGATGTATTTTTTGGGCTTTGGACTGCAAATTATGCGTAGAATATATTCGGCTAGGAATAAAATTGTAAATAGCCATTCTATCCTAAATAGTTGATTGCTATACTTCTCGTTAAATCGTGGAATACTTTCAATAAAAACTACCCCAACGCTAAGTAGTATGATAACTAGTAGGATTATGTCAAATAGTTTACCGTAAAAGCTATCTGCTTTAAAGATGATGTTATACATTCTTACTTTCCATCCCTTTTGGTAAACGCTATTCTTCATCTTTAATTTGTTTTTATTATGAGCTTATACAAAGGCGCAATCGCCATCGCCTTCAGCAAAATTAGCTGTTTTGTCAAATAGTTTTATCAAGTTGGTAGTAGCATAAAAGTTTCGGTGCTGCTTTATTGAAAGCAACCGAAACAGGAACATTTTTCTGAACTCATTTGCTATCGATTCCTGGTAAATGGTAACCCGTTGGCACTTGCTGGCAATAGCAAATTTGGCAATAATTTGAGCAAATGCTTTTTCGTATTTACTTGCGCAGCTGAGGTAGGGTATGCTCAAATATCCGTTGTGGTTGTTGGCAAGCATAAAACCAGCAAGCTCGTTTTTTATGTAAATTTTTAGAATTGATTGCTCAAATTGCCTGGGCGACGATGAAAAGAAATATTTTTTTCCTATCAAATCGGGCAGGGGCGAAGATACTAGCCAGGGATAGTTTATTATCCAGTCTAACTCTTTCTCGCTTCGGGCAGTTGGGGTATTCTTTAGTAATTGTATTGTTAGCGATTTTATTTCATCATCTGGCTTTGCAATGTGTTCTACATCAATATTTTTAATTGTATATGCTTTGCTTAAAAGCGGAAGCGGATTAGCCAGATTAAGCAAAAAATCAACAGCTACTAGTAATGGTTTTATCGCTTTAAAAATTTTTCCTTTGGCTGGAAGAACTTTTGCAAGGCATGGTTTTAAGTATATTCGGCATCCTATAAGCATAGTGGCCAGTTCAAACGCACCGCTTTTATCGTACACTGCTTTCGACTCTAACGCGTAGTTTGTGTACAAAAGATTTCCGTTCCAGTCGGAGTATGCTGCTTTAAATAGTGTTGAGGCTATTCCTTGGCGCCTGTAGCTTGGGTTTACCCAGTTGCCGCTTAGCCAACCTACTTTATGTGAATTTCCGTTAATGTAAATTATGTCGGATAAGATGGTTCTGTAGCCAACCAGTTTGCTGTTTAGGTAGGCAAGGTAGAGTGCTGTGTCGTTGGGTGAGCAGCGTGGGTTTGCAACGTACGATTTTGCCCTGTGGCGGCTAATGGGAATAACATCCCAGCTAGCATAATCGGGCGAAGAAACCAGTGCGTTTAGCTCCGCAATTTTTACCCTCTTAATTTCAATCATATTGGTACAGTTGCCTTGTGTTTGCCAAATAGTTGCTTTGCCAGGTAGTAGTAAAGTTCGCCCCCAAGTATTTTTTTTGCGGTTTGGTTATGCTGCTCAAACGAAATTCTGTGGATTAGCTTTGCCGTGTTGGTTGG
>CAZTFJ010000016.1:2699-15826 GCA_964612255.1 uncultured Rikenellaceae bacterium
AAAAGAATTGGAGTGAAATTTTATTTTGTTATTCAAAAAAAATATCGCACCTTTCGGGGTGGTCAGTCATAAAGTACTTGTAAAAGCTAGCCTCTATACCATCATTACTATAGGGAAATGCAAATGCTTTGGGTTGATTTGGTATATTGCTATTTACCCAGCTAAGGCTATCCTCAACCTGGCGAATTTGCTCGGTGAGCGGAATGCTTGCAAAGTTTGGGTGGGTTAAGCTATGTGCGCCAATGGTGAAGCCCTGTTTGGCTAGTTCCAATAGCTCGCCAAGATTTAGGTAGGGGTGTTGCTCTGTGAGATATTGCCTAATATCGATATCAAAATTGTTGGCTAGCTCGGTTAGCAGGTCTTGCTGTTTAAATTCTAACTGCATAACCCAATTGCAAAATTTTTTTGTAGATATTTTTTCCTGTGGAAATGCAAGTTGAGCAGCTTGGGGAGTATTTATAGTTTTTCCTAATTGTATAACCTTATCAACAATAAGGCTTGCCTTGCAGCGGTAAAACATATTGTTATTCCCTACAAAGCTGGGGTTTACAAATATTGTAGCGGGTATTTGCTTGTCTCTTAGAATTGGTGCGGCAATGGTTTTCACCTCCCTAAAACCATCATCGAAACTTATCAGGAGTTTGGGTTTGCCACTTTGTAGTTCTTGTTTGTTTTCGATAAACTCTTTTAGGCTAATAGGTTCGAAATATTTGATCAAAAAATCAAGGTGGGATCCAAATTCTGCCGGCGTTACTGTTGGGTATAAGTGTTTTACGTGGGGTTTAGGTGCATTGCAAATGGTGTGGTAAAACACAGCAACAACCCTGGGATTAACTTTTTGTATGGCAAATCTGAGGGGTAGCAAAGCACCAATTGCTTTTATGGTATCTCGTGCTATCATTTAAAAATCTTTAAAAACCAGGGCAACCTGTTAATTGTAATGTGGTTGTATTCACAGGCAGTGGCGCCAAATCCTCGGTAAAAGCGTGCAATTGAATCAATATTTGATCCTTCAAAATCGAGTACTAGGTTATGCTCAGAGTTTTTACTGATATAGTGGTCAACCAGTGCAAACATAGCTCTTTGTCCCTTACCCTCTTCGGTTGACGAGGCTAGCAGGTAAACAACCTTACCGTTCGATTTTAGGAAAAGCGCTCCAGCGCAAAGCTCGTTGCGCGAGTTGTATGCGCCGTACATCTCACCAACACCCTTGGCAATCGATTGGGCAATAAGTTGTTTTATTGTATTTATGTGTTTGCTTTGTAAGTTGGCAGGATTATTCTGCTTTTTAAGTTTTATAAGCTCGTTAGCTGTAATGCTCTGTGCAACAGAAACCCCAAAAGCTACTGCTCGCGAAATGTTTCGTTTGGTATTGCCCGAGTATCTGCTCGATATGGTGGGGTAGGGTTCAATTAAATCTAAATGATGAGTTGTTCTGCGCTGTAACTTTGCTTGGGGGTAGTTTACTTTTATATACGTGTTAAGGTTAATTGCAATAAACTTGAAATTGTCGGGGATTGCATCTAAAAAATTAGCAATAAGGTTTTGGCTTATGGGGTCAATGGAGAAAAGTCCAAGTTGCTGTGTAAAAAAAGGCTGATACACGTAGCTTATTCCATACTTTGTATTGTAAGGCAAAGGGAATACTGCTCGATAATCATCGCCCACAAGAGCACACCAGTTTTCCGAAACAATATCGAGGTACCATGAGTATGCGTAAACCATACCATTCACCGAATGGGCTATGCAGCTATCCCACTTGGTTATATTAATTTCATTGCGTTTAATTAGTTTTATTTCCAAAATCACATAAAATCAAATTCTACAAAATGGATATCCTCACTCCATAGTAAGCTGGTTAACCCCATTAACCACCTTTTCAAATACCTTTTCCCAACCTTTCCACTCATTTATCCCCGAGAGCGACTCGTTATGCCATATGGTTACAAAGCAACCGCCAACTTGCTTTACTTTATCGGCAAGTTTTAGTGTTTCAGCAATTGCATTTTGGTGATCCAACTTTAATCCGTTAAGCAGCGTTACATCCATTACCTGAAATGGCACAACTTTCAAAGGTAGCTCTTTTTCACTTTTTAAATCGTAAAAAGGGAACGGTGTGCAGGTGCTGGCCCTAAAACCTATGGCATTGGAGTACCCCATGGTGTAATCTTCGCTTATCCCCAACTCTACCAGTGTGCGGTAGGTATCGGGTAGCGTTAGCTTAAGAAAGTGTTGCCTACTTTTTGTTATGGGTTGTTTGCAACTTGCTGCCAGTGCCATTATTTCTTTTGCTAGCCTATTTGGTTTTCCGTTTGATGCATACGAAGGATGAACTCCAATTTCGAATTGACTTGCTATTCTCTGCAGTAGCAATTGCATTGGTTTACTTGCTACAGGTATGTTTCGGTCGTATTTCGATTTTTTCCCTCCTAGTATAAACCAAATTGCATTTGGGTTATGTTTTAGTAATTCAAATATTTGGTTGTAAGTGTTGTAAGGGTCTTTCTGTTTGTTTTGGTAAAACGCTATTCTAAGTGCAACGTCGCTGTATCGACCTTTGATTAACGAGTTTACAAAAGCAAAAGCATTGTGAGTTAACCCCTTGTGCTGGTATGCGTATGCATTATCGATATCGATGGTTGGAATGAACTCAAACTTTTGCTTTTTTGCTTTAGCGTTTGGGAACTTCTTTTCTACCACTTTAGCAAATTCTCTAACCCATAAATCTACCAAAGGCAAGTGCAGAAAGCCAAATTTATGGGCTACACTTTTTTGCGCTTCAAATCGTTTGTGAATATCGGTTTCTTCTGTAATATACTCCTCGTATCGGCTGATTAAGAAAAATGATGCCGCAAAAATATCGAATGGAATATCTTCATTATTAGTGTTTTCAAATATAATAGGTAGTGAGTTCCATTGCGAAATGGCAAACGATTGTTCAATTATTTTGCTTTCAAGCAGTAGATTGTGGGCAAAGATGTTGATACAATCATTAGTTTTGTTTTGGCTGTACGATAGTTTGGGACCCATAAAAGGGTATAAATCACTTGTGTGCTGAGTAAAAACTAAGTTAAAACCCAGCATATTACTAATGATGTGCTTGCAGATGTACTGTATACGTGGTGTTACTATTGGTGTGTAAACCAGAAAATCCATAGTATGTAGTGATCTAAGGTGCTAATGTACCCAAAATTTCTTTATCTAGTATGGCTTTTATCGAACTTGAATTAGAACAGGTTGTATATTAAAACGCATAACTATGACAAGAATTAATACGATTATATCAGGAACTGGCAGCTATGTGCCCAGCAGGATTGTTAAGAATAGCGACTTTGTAAAACAAGTGTTTTTCGAAAAGGACCAAACGGTTATCGATACGGATAGTGAGATGATTGTAAGTAAATTTAGAGATATAACCGGTATTGCTGAACGGCGCTGGGTTAGTGGAGAGCAGAACACTTCCGACATTGCTGCTATTGCTGCAGAAGAGGCCATTAACCGGGCTGGCATCGACCCCGAAACTATCGACCATATAATTGTGGCTCATAATTTTGGCGATGTTTTTCCCGATACCATTCAAACCGATGTGTTGCCAAGCCTAGCCTCGCGGATTAAGCATAAGCTGAATATCCAAAACCCAGCATGCATTCCATACGATTTAATATTTGGTTGCCCCGGATGGATACAGGGCTTAATTCAGGCCGATGCATACATCAAGGCGGGTTTAGCTAAGCGGTGCCTTGTGATTGGATGCGATACTCTTTCGAGGGTTATTGATGTGTACGATCGCGATTCGATGATTTTCTCCGATGGTGCTGGCGCTGTAATTTTAGAAGGGGTAGAGGGTGATGAACCAAAGGGAATTCTATCTACCGCAATGGTCTCGCATACCAACGACGAAGCCTACTATTTATACTTGGGTAAATCAAATGCACCACAAAGCAATCCTAATATTAGGTATATTAAGATGCACGGTCGAAAAATTTATGAATACTCATTATCGAATGTTCCTGCCGCAATGAAGGTGGCGCTAGATAAATCTGGAATGCAAATTCAGGATGTTAAAAAAGTGCTTATACATCAGGCCAACGAGAAGATGGATGAAGCTATTGTGAAGCGCTTCTATAAGCTACACGGTATTCGGCGCGATGTGTCCGATGTTATGCCTATGAGTATTCATCAGCTTGGGAATAGCTCCGTTGCAACCGTACCAACCCTTTACGATATGATACTAAAGGGGCAAATACCAAATCATAGCATTAGCCAAGGCGATTTACTGCTATTTGCTTCAGTTGGTGCTGGAATGAATATCAATGCCTTTGCATACAAGCAGTAAAATTGTTGCACAAATAAAATACCATTCGCATAACCTAAAGTTTTTTGCAAGTAAAAAATGGCATAATCTCAAGGATAAGTGGTGAATTAAACTTACTTTTGCCCCATAACCAATAATTATCTGTTATGGACGAGGACCCTTATCCTAGTACAAAGCGTAGTTCAAACTAGTCTGTAAGGGTTTAGCGTATCCTTACAGGCACAAAATCTGTAAGGAGATTATGACAGAAATAGCAGTAAACTTCCAGGAGCTAATAGAAGAAAAGCAGTGGAAGAGATTGAGGGATGAAATCATCCAACTCGATCCCTACTTAATTGCTGAAGTTATTGAAGAACTTTCTGATGAAGATGATGTAATCGTTTTCCGGTTGCTCCCTCGCGATTTAGCCAAGGATGCATTCCAGCATCTAACCCACGATAAGCAGGAGGAGATTATTGAGGGGCTAGCCCAAAACGTTAGCAAGCTCTCGAGCCTACTTAACGACCTTGATCCCGACGACCGTACAGCATTTTTCGAGGAGTTGCCTGGCCAAATTACCATGCGCCTAATACAGCTCCTTACGCCCGAGGAGCGAACCGTGGCAACCAAGTTGCTGGGTTTCCCAAAGGATAGTATTGGCCGACTGATGACCCCCGAGTACGTGGCGGTTAAGCCGCAATACACCGTGGCCGAGGCATTGGAGCATATCCGAAAGTATGGCCGCGATTCCGAAACCCTTAACGTGATTTATGTTGTTGATAACGACTGGCGTTTGGTTGATGATATCCGAATAAGAGAAATGCTTTTGGCAACACCCGACCAGCGAATTGCCGATTTAATGGACAACAGGTATGTTGCCCTAAATGCTTTCGATGATCAGGAGGTGGCCATTCGTGTTTTTCAAGATCAGGATAGGGTAGCGCTCCCCGTAATTGATAACGATGACTTGCTTCTGGGAATTGTAACATTCGACGATATGATGGACGTGGCCGAAGAGGAAAACACCGAGGACTTTCACAAGTTTGGTGCTTTTCAGGATGCCATTGTTAACCCACTTAAGGCCAAGGTCTCATTACTTTATAAGATGAGGGTGCTTTGGCTTACCGCTTTGGTTTTTATGAATATCCCATCGGGAACAATAATAGAAAGTTTTGAGGCCACGCTGCAGCAAGTTGCTGGGCTTTTGCTATTCCTTCCATTAATTATAGCAAGTGGCGGAAACGCTGGTGCTCAGTCGGCTACGCTAATGATCCGTTCCCTCGCAACAGGCGAAGTAGAGTCGAAAGACTGGCTCATTCTTGTGGGTAAAGAGTTTTTGGTATCGTTGCTTCTTGGTATTACCATGGCAATAGGTGTTAGCCTTATAGCCAGCTTTAGGGCGCCCGATATTATTCTGGTTGTTGCAAGCACCATGGTGCTCACAGTGGTAACCGGCAGTATTTTGGGGCTTATGCTTCCATTTGTGTTTACCAAGTTTAAACTCGACCCCGCAACAGCAAGCGCACCGCTTATTACATCAATGGCCGATATTGCGGGCGTTTTAATATATCTTTCCATAGCAACTTGGTATTTTGGACTTTAAGTAAGCTTTTGGGCTTAACTTCCCTCTGCATCCTATTGGAGTGCAGAGGTTTTTTTATTCTATCTTTTTAACCGCTGGTATTAGGCAATATCTGGATAATCATATCAGGCAAGTCAATCAATTTTTATATATTTACCCACAATAATTATAATACAGATTATTTTCACCCTCTTTAACTCTTTTTGTTATGGATGCAAAAAATGGAAAGATACTTGTTGTTGATGATAATGAGGATATACTTTTTGCTCTAAAGCTACTGCTAAAATCGCACGTTGAGCTGGTTCACACTACTGCCAATCCTAACGATATTCCCGACTTGCTTGGGAAAACTGACTACGATGTTATCCTCCTCGACATGAACTTTACCAAAGATGCCATTAGTGGGCAGGAGGGGCTTAGCTGGCTTGAGCGGATTCTTGATATTGACCCCACTTCCATTGTGGTATTTATAACTGCTTATGGTGATGCTGAAAAGGCTGTTAAGGCTATAAAAGCGGGAGCAACCGATTTTGTGCTAAAACCATGGCAGAACGAAAAGCTAATTGCTACTGTGTCGTCGGCAGTTAAGCTAAAGCAGTCGCAAAAGCAGATAACCGATCTTAAGCAGAGGCAAAAAGAGATTAGCAATGTGATGGACAGTCCTTTCCATGATTTTATTGGAAATTCTGATGCTATGCTCGAGGTTTTTAACACCATTAAAAAGGTGGCGCAAACCGATGCCAATGTGCTTATTCTTGGCGAAAATGGAACTGGTAAGGAGTTAGTTGCCCGTGCGTTGCACCGCGATTCTCCCAGAAACGATGAGGTGTTTATTAGTGTTGACCTTGGGTCGATAGCCGAAACTCTTTTTGAGAGCGAACTTTTTGGCCATGAAAAGGGAGCCTTTACCGATGCCAAGAAAGATAAGCCAGGCAGGTTTGAGGTGGCATCCGGAGGAACTCTTTTCCTTGATGAAATTGGAAACCTATCGCTTCCTCTGCAGGCAAAATTGCTAACTGTTATTGAGCGTAGCGAGGTTGTTCGGGTTGGGGCAAATAAATCGCAACCAATTGATGTGAGGCTTATTAGCGCCACCAATAGCAATATCCATAACGCAGTAAACGAGGGTAATTTTAGGCAAGACTTATTGTACCGTATTAATACGGTTGAAATTCATTTGCCCCCGTTACGTGAGCGTTACGGCGATATACCCTTGCTAGCAAATCATTTTCTTGGGGTTTACTCTAAAAAATACAAAAAGGCAATCAAGGGTATTTCTGCCGAGGCAATTAAAAAATTAGAGAGTTATGCCTGGCCGGGCAACGTTAGGGAGCTTCAGCACGCCATTGAGCGAGCCATAATTATGAGCGATTCTAGCGTATTGCAGGCCGACGATTTTTTCTTATCGAGCCAAAAAGCAGCTAAGGGTGTATCAATGGAGCTCGATACCAATAACCTTGATGAAGTTGAGCGTATCATTATAACCAAAGTGCTAAAGCAAAGCCAAGGTAATATTACACAAGCGGCTAACGAGTTGGGAATTACAAGAACATCCCTTTACCGAAGAATGGAAAAGTATGATTTATAAAAAGTTTAGGATTAATGCCACCATTCGCATTATTCTGATTACTGCCACCATTTTCGCATTTTTTTATACTTGGTTTAATTTCGATTTTTTTATTACACCAATACTTATTGCTGTGCTTGTGTTTATGCAGGTATATGCGTTGTATAAGTATGTCGATAAATCAAATCGCGACCTTGCCAGTTTTCTCGAATCCATTCGATTTTCTGAATTCACCCGCACTTTTCAGGTAGAGGGTATGGGCAGCTCGTTCGATGAATTGAGCCGCGCATTTAACGATGTTATTAAGGATTTTCAGACTGTTAGGAGCGAAAAGGAAGAGCATTTTCAGTACCTACAGAGCATTGTACAAAATATCGATGTAAGTATAATTGCATACCAGCGCGATGGCCAGGTCGAGATGATTAATAAATCGGCAAAACGTTTGTTTCAACTCACTGGTTTAAAAAATATTAAGTATTTATCTGCTCTTAGTTCAGAGCTGGTTGATAAACTCCTTACTCTAAGCCCAGGCGAGAATGTGCTAGTAAAAATTCAGCAGGAAGACGATATCTTACAACTTGCCATTTATGGCACCGAAATAAAAGTACAGCAAAAGCATGTGGTGCTGGCTACAATTAAAAATATTCAAAGCGTTTTGGAGGAACAAGAAACCGAAGCCTGGCAAAAGCTAATAAGCGTGCTTACTCATGAAATTATGAATTCCATTACGCCCATAGCATCGCTTTCTTCAACTATAGACACTATGGTAAAGGCCATAAATCAGGCCCATGCCGAGGATGAAAATGCTGAGTTTGACTCGGAAACAGTTAGCGAAATTCAACAAGGGTTGCAAACTATACATAAGCGAAGTACAGGGTTAATGCATTTCGTGAATACCTATCGTAATCTTACTCGTATACCCAAACCAAACTTTAAAATTATACAGGTTGAGAGCTTATTCAAAACCATAATTTCTCTGCTCGACGATGAGCTTAGTAGACAAAACGTAAACTTTTCGTACGTAGTGGAGCCTCAAAACATTTCATTCTCTGGCGACGAGGAGCTGCTAGAACAGGTAATTATAAATCTGCTTAAAAATGCAATGCATGCGCTCGAAGGGCATGAAAAGCCAGCCATTAGTATGAAGGGTTTTCTTAATAAGCGTGGTAGGGTTACCATACAGGTAACCGATAATGGCGAAGGGATTTTACCCGAAGTGCTCGATAAGATTTTTATTCCATTTTTTACCACAAAGCCCAAGGGCTCGGGTATTGGGCTAAGCCTGTCGCGTCAGATTATGAGATTGCACGGGGGTAGTATTACTGCTTTCTCGCAACCGGGACAGGGAGCATCGTTTACCCTAACTTTTTAGTAATCTATGGTTAAGCTTGTGCTGTTAAATATTTTTTCATCCGCATTTTTAGTTGAGCATTTTACTTTAAGATGTGAAAATATCCTTTGCATCAAGCAATTTACCGATTGGTTAACCAGCTGTTTTAACGAGTGCACCCTACCAGCCACAATGGCAACTTTTACCATTATTTGCACAGTGGTGGTTTTGCTTTTTGTGAGTTACTATCGTCGTATAGATAAGCGAAAAATTATTGCGCTTGAGCAAAAACTTTTGCTATCGCAAATGAACCCGCACTTTGTATTTAACTCGCTTACAGCAATTCAAAGCTATATATTTCGTAACGATCCCTATATGGCCGGAAAATATCTGGCCAGTTTTTCTAAACTGGTACGATTAATCCTTGAGAATTCTAGGGTTGAATACATTACTATAGCAAAAGAAAAAGAGACTATTGAACGTTATCTAGACCTGCAGCTGCTAAGGTTCGATAATAAGTTTGAATATACTATCGAAATTTCGCAGAATATCGACCTAGACCATCACTATATACCCCCAATGCTCGCGCAGCCTTTTATTGAGAATGCAATAGAACATGGTATTATTCATTCAGATAGTAAAGGGCATATTTCCATCCGATTTATTATTGATGATAATTGTCTCTTTCTCGAGGTGGAGGATAATGGTGTTGGCTTAAGTCAAAGGTCTGAGCATGGAGTGGTGAAGAGAGAAAAGCATCAATCGTTGGCAACACGAATTACTCGTGAGCGGCTGCGGAATCTTCGAAAAATTTATGGAAGGAGTGTTCGCATGCAGATAGTTAACCTCTCAACAGAAGCCAGCACCGGCCAAGGTACGCTTATACGATTTACCATACCGCTAATAATCAAGTAAACAATGCTATGATTACAGCTATTATTGTTGATGATGAGGTATTGGCTCGCCAAACATTGCAAAGCATGCTCAAGCTGTTTTGCCCAAATATTGAGCTGGTAGGTGAAGCACACGATGTGGCTTCTGGAGAAAAACTTATTAGAGAAAAAAGTCCAGATGTTGTTTTTCTCGACATTCAGATGCCCGATGGATCTGGTTTCGATTTGCTCATGAAATTTGAAAACATTAGCTTTAAATTTGTATTTATAACTGCTTACCAGGAGTATGCCATTAGAGCGTTTAAGTTTAGCGCTATAGATTATATTTTAAAACCTGTTGACCCCACCGATCTTATAAATGCCATTGAGAAGCTAAGCGAAACTATACGTGAGGAGGATACCAACCATCAGTTTAAAACCTTTGTCGATAATATTCAAACAAACATAAATAGCCCTCAAAAGATTTTGCTTAAAACTGCCGATGCCATGGTAGTTGCCGATATAAATAATGTTGTTAGATGCGAGTCACAGAGTAACTACACTGTGTTCTACTTCAATGATAGGCCAAAAATAATGGTATCAAAAACCTTAAAAGACTATGACGATTTGCTTTCCGAATCAGGTTTTTTTCGTGTGCATCAATCGCATTTGGTAAACCTTAAGTACGTTAAGAAATATAACCGTTTTCCCGACAGCCATGTAGTACTATACAACAATGAGCAAATACCCGTTGCTGTTCGTAAACGTGATGTGTTACAGCAACTTCTTCGATAGCATAGAAAAATTACTATATTTATGTGCTGTTTCACTCATTATTTAATGTATCGCTAATTATGAAAGGCTACACATTTATTCTTTTTGTGCTTTTTACATTAAGTTTCAATCAGAGCAAGTCATTCCCTCTCCAATCGACAGAGGATAAAACCGTGCAGGTTGAGGAGGTTGTATTTCAGATTGATTCTTTGAATGATTTGGCCTACAGCTTAAGGCGAAGCAACCCCCGATTAGCCCTAGAACTGGCATTGCGCTCGTATAGCCTCTGTGACGGGATAGAGTATCCAAAGGGTATGGCTAGTGCCTTGCATAGCACAGGTACAGCAAAACTAGTTTTGGGTCGATACCAAGAAGGACTTGATGATTTGATGAGGTCTTCAACCATTAGAGTACAAATTGAAGATCATTCTGGATTAGTTACTACCCTAAATAATATAGGATATGCATATGCCGAGCTAGGCAACGATGATAAAGCCCTAGAGTATTACCAGAGGGCTTTATCTTATCAAGACACAACTTCCTATTTTCGAGAATTAGGAATTCTTTATAATAATATTGGAAACGTAAATTTACGTAAGCAAGATTTCGAAACTGCTTTAGAATTTTTCAACAAGGCATTAAAGCTAAGTGAGAGTGAAGGCGATGAGCGAGGAGCCGCAGAGAGTTTGGGAAACATCGGTTTGGTATATCAGAAGAAAGGAGATTACAAAAAGGGGCTCGATTTTTTACTCAGGGCCTACGATTCGGGTAAAAATCTAGACGATAAATTTGGAATGATTTATATCCTATACAGCATTGCCGAAACGTATTATTTCCTTGGGCAAAATGCCGAAGCTACAAATTTTGCGTTACGAAGTATGCTTATAGCGCAAGAGGTTGGTTCGCTTACTGGTGAATTGCAGATTTCAGGTTTATTGGCTAAAGTATACGAGGCCAGAGGAAAGCACAAGGATGCCGTTAGGCTTTTGAAGCTAGAGAGCCAGCTCAAAGACTCTTTGTACCGTGCAGAGCAAATGGAGGATGTTAGAAATATTGAAGCGGCCTACGAGACAGAGCGTAAGGTTAAAGAGAATGAGTTGCTTAGGAAGGAACAGTCTGTAAATTCCAAAGTTATAAGTAACCAAAGATTATTACTCTTTTTTTCTGGAGCTTTCCTTATTATTGTTCTTGTTCTATTGGTAATAATTTTACGATCTAACAGGCGAATTAAGTCGGTTGTTTTGCAGATTACCCAGAAAAACGCAGAAATACTCTCGCAAAAAGAAACTATTCAGCAGAAGGTTGCCGAGCTCAATGAGAATAATAAGGAGCTTGAAAATATTAATAGCATTAAGAATAAGCTCATTTCTGTTATTGCCCACGATTTAAAAAATCCCTTTAATAGTATTATTGGCTACTCTGAGTTATTAGTAACAGATTTTAATAACTACGCTCAGGATGAAGTAAAAATGTTTTTGAATATAATTCATGATAATGCAATTGGGGGCAATATGCTACTCGACAATCTTTTACAATGGTCCAGGTTGCAAACCCGAACTATCCAGTATTTACCCGTTGTTCATAATTTAGCACGGTTGGTAACCGATGAATTTTTTCTTTTACAGCATAAAGCTAAGGAGAAGGGGGTATCACTAGTACAGCACATTGCAGATGATTTGGTTGTGTTTGCAGACTCTAACATGCTTAAAACGGTAATTCGGAACTTGGTGTCGAATGCCTTAAAGTTTACTCCCAAGAATGGTTCGGTTACTATTAACGCAAAAGCAGAAACAAATTCTGTTTTAGTTTCTGTTGTAGATACAGGGCAAGGTGTTGAACCCCACATTAAAGAGAAACTCTTTACTGGTGAGGCAGGTGTATCTACCGTAGGTAATAGTGGCGAAAAGGGTACGGGCTTAGGCCTTATGCTCTGCAAAGATTTTATTCAGAAGCATAATGGCGATATTTGGTTAGAGAGTAAACCCGGCGAGGGAGCCGCCTTCTTTTTCCGCCTTCTCAACAAACCGGGTAAACTTGCTACAGAGTAAGTTTTGTTCTTTAGCCAGAAATGCTAAGAGCGATTTCATCAATGTTTTTCCTAGTCCGAGGTGCAAGTAGCCTTTCCTTGTTATTGTTACTTAAACTGCTAATGTTGCCATGAACCCCAACAACAATGCAGGCCACAGGTTGGTAGTTGCTTGGTAGTTGCAATAGTTTTATCGCTTTGTCTTTATCAAATCCACCAATGGGGTGAGACGCAAGTCCCAAATGCTCTGCTTGAATCATTAGGTTGGCTGTGGCCATTCCTGTATCATGCAGGGCGTAAAAATTTGGGTTTCCATTCAAACTAAGTTCGGTTTTTGCAACCGAGAATATTATCATCGATGCATTCTGTGCCCACTCCTTATTGCCGTCGGCAAGTAAATCGAGTGCCTTATTAAATTGATTTGAATTATTGCGCGTAGCAAAGTAAAAACGCCACGGCTGCTCATTATACGATGAAGGTGCCCAACGGCTAGCCTCAAAAAGTGTTTCAATAATTTCTTCGGAAACAGAAACCGGCTCAAAGGCTAGCTCACTTTTCCTGTTGGCTATTGCTTGAAGTATGTTGTTTTGCATATTTTTTTGTTTTATTGGTTCGTATTTTTTAAACAAATTGAAGTGGTTATGGTTCGATTTGTTTCTTAACATACACGTTGCAAGGCTCT
>CAZTFJ010000017.1:0-15218 GCA_964612255.1 uncultured Rikenellaceae bacterium
ACCATCAAAATATCTCTTGTATTGTTCAACAAACGGCCTTATTTTTATTTCTAATACCTGCTGTTCGAGTTTTTGCTGATCTTTTTTCCAATCGTAGTAATCGGTATATGAGCCGGGGAAGCCACTAATCTCGCCATTGCCTTCGAAAATCAGCAATCCGTCAACCACCTTTTCGAGAAAATGCCTATCGTGCGAAACAGCAAGCACTACCCCGGGAAAATTCTCAAGATAGGTTTCTAAAACGTTTAGCGTTTCAATATCCAGGTCGTTGGTAGGCTCATCGAGAATAAGGAAATTGGGGCTCCGCATAAGAATAGTAAGCAGGTAAAGCCTACGCTTTTCGCCTCCGCTAAGCTTGTGCACAAAGGCATTCTGCACCTCGGGTGCAAAAAGGAACATATTAAGAAATTGCGATACCGACAGGGTTTTGCCATCGCCCAGCGTAACCACCTCGGCTACCTCACGGGCCACATCAATAACCTTCATGTCCTCACGAATTTTCATTCCCTCTTGTCGATAGTAGCCAAACACAACGGTTTCGCCAATCTCAATTACGCCCTTATCGGCAGGCATTGATTGCGTAATGATGTTTAAAAAGGTAGATTTTCCCGTACCGTTATCGCCTACAATACCCAGACGCTCGAAGCGATTAAAGGTGTACGAAAAATCTTTGAGTATGGTTAAATTACCAAACGACTTTTCGAGCCCTTTGGCTTCGAGAATCTTTTTCCCCAACCGGGCTGCACCAACATTAATACGCACATTGCTATTGCTAAAACGCTGGGTAGCCTTTGAGCGTAACTCGTAAAAAGCGTCAATCCTGTACTTTGCTTTGGATGTTCGAGCTGGGGGCGAACGACGCATCCAGTCCAGCTCCCTACGGTATAGGTTGGCTGCTTTCTCTACCTGTGCACTTCGGGCCTCAATACGCTCTTGTCGCTTCTCAATATAATACGCGTAGTTCCCTTTATACCAGTACAGCTCCTTTTGGTCGAACTCAATAATATCGGTACAAACTCTATTCAGAAAAAACCTGTCGTGAGTAACCATTAGCAGCGTAATACGGCTATTCTTTAAAAAGTCTTCGAGCCACTCCACCATATCTAAATCCAGATGGTTGGTTGGCTCATCGAGTATAAGAAAATCGGGCTCATTAATAAGCGCAGCAGCTAGTGCTACACGTTTTTGCTGACCTCCAGAAAGAGTATTTACGGCCTGCTCAAGATTTGTTATTTTAAGCTGAGAAAGAATTTGCTGCGCTCTAACCTCCAAATCCCAAGCATTATGCTTCTCCATTAGCTCAAGGGCGTGCTGCATATCGGCTTTCGACTGTGATGCCATTGCGTGCTGATAGGCAAAAATTGCTTCTCCCTTCTCGTTTCCCGAGGCAAACACATTCTCTACTATTGATTTAGAAGAATCGAGCAAGGGATTTTGGTCTAGATATCCAACCCGCAAATCGTTCTGCCACACTATCCCACCAGAGTCTTTTGTTTCAATATCGGCAATAATTTTAAGCAGTGTGGTTTTACCTGCCCCATTGCGAGCAATTAAACCTACTCGCTGATCTTTGGCTACCGTAAACCGAATATCCTGAAACAAAACCAAATCGCCAAATGACTTGCTAACATCTTCAACCTGAAGGTATGGAATCATACAAAAATATTTTTTTTGCAAAAGTAGCATTAAATTGCGCTATCACAAGATTGCAGAAGAGTGCGCACAGTGGATATAACCAGTAATTTTTATTTTTTGGTATTACTAAATAATTGGTGAAAGGTTGTCGGTTATCGGTTGTCGGTTATCGGTTGTGAGTTGTGAGTTATCGGTTGTCGGTTGTCAGTTGCCTGTCTACAAACTTTCAGACTTTCTGACTTTCGACTTTCAGACTTTCAACTTTTCAACTCTCGACTTTCAGACTTTCTACCCTTCGGCAAGTTCAGGGCATGCTTTCGACTTATGACCCTTGGCAAATTACTATATAACTAGTGGTATAACATCTTTCTATCGCCACGACTTCATGAAGAAAATTAGCATCAGGCCAAAAATCTCTAAACGGCCAAGCAGCATGTTAACCGTAAGTAGCACCTTGCCAAAATCGGGGATCATGGCATAGTTCGATGCGGAACCAACCTCGCCAAAACCAGGGCCAACGGTACTAATGGTTGCAGCCGATGCAGAGAATGCCGTAGTAATATCGACACCCATAGCCGTAAGTGCCACGCCATTGATAAAAAGGATTAGAATTTACAGCACAATAAAAGGCAATACTGAATCAACCGTTTCGTCGTCAACGGGAACACCATCGTCCCTAACAGGAATTACTGCTTGAGGATGCTGTAATTTTAACACCTGTCGTTTTAAGGTTTGAAAAAATATTACCACCCTATCAACCTTTATTCCTCCTGCTGTAGATCCAGCACAAGCACATTGGAAGGTAAAGAATATAAGAATCATTATTGAGAATGGTGGCCAAAGCGTAGTATCGGCCGTACCGTAACCCGTGGTTGTACTAATTGAAACCACCTGAAAGGCTGCATACCTTAATGCCTGTGGAAAGGAGTTATACCCACTGCCCCAAACGCTAAAGGTTACCACCAAAATACCAACTGCTATTGATATGGCATAAAACCTAACAACCGACGATTTATACCACTTATTGCTTTTGAGAGTAAATGCCGAATAGAGAACGCCAAAGTGCATACCAGCCAGAAACATGAACACAATAGTTATAATCTCAATAGGCACACTATTGTAATAACCAATGCTTGCATTTTTGGTTGAAAAGCCACCCGTTGCTACGGTTCCAAAGGTATGAGTTACGGCATCGAATAAATCCATTCCAAAAATGTATAGCAAAACCGTTTGGGTTAGAGTTAAACCAAGGTAAACCAACACAACAACCCTAAGGGTTTTATTGGTTTTGTAATGAAAATTTGTTTTGGCCAATGGCGACATCTCCAAACGCGAAAGCGACATACGTGCTTTTCCCAGAGCAGGAACAATTATAAGCATGAAAAGAATAATACCCATACCCCCTAACCAGTGCGTGGCCGAGCGCCAAAACAAAAGTCCTTTGGGTAAAGCCTCAATATCATTCAAAATAGTTGAGCCGGTGGTTGTAAATCCGGCTACGCTCTCGAACCAGGCATTCACAAAAGAGAACTCGCCTCCCCAAAGCACATAGGGCAACATCCCAAAAAAGCAGATAATTACCCAGCTAAGCACCACTATTACATAGCCCTCTTTATGACTAATCTGGTTCGTAGGGGGCACAAAAACCATAGGGAAAACTCCAATTAGTGCAGTAAGCACACAGCTAAGCAAAAGTGGAATTTGTCCCGAATCGGCGTTAACTAACGAAATAATAAACGAAACAAACATCAAAGCAGCGCTAAGGAGCAACACCAAACCAATGTATCGTATAATAGTGTGTGGTCGCATATGTTACTGTTCCTGCTTTTTTGCCCCAGCTCTTTGAAGGGAAATTAAATTAACAATAGATTCTTTGAGACTATGAAGTTCGTCCTTTGTTTCCATAGCCACATCAAAAGGTTTTCTGTATCGCAGGTAATCATTAATGCCCTTGGTAAGCCTAAGAATGGGATGTACAAAATAGTGATGTATTAAAAATGTGAAAACGAAAGTAAATATTAGGCTTGTTATTATTACAATTAGCCCTGGCATAGATGCCCGATGTGCACTAGTTTCGAGAAATGCCGCAGAATTGAATAGGCCCTGCTGATTAATAGTGATAAGATTTTTAACATGCTTACTAGTATTAGCCTTAGGCACAGCCACATTGGCAATGTAATCGGAAAGCGAAAAATTTGAAGTTGCAAAAGACTCCTTAGCCACAGCCACAAACGTAGCATAACTCTCACTAACCGAATCGACCAAAACACGCTCTTCTTTCACTTTTAAATTGTAGAAAGCGCTATCGAGGCTGTTTAATATTATTTTATCGGCCTCATAAAATTGCTTTGCAGCGATAGCCGAATCACCCTCAACCAATAAAAGCAAAGCGTTTTGCTGCTTTTCCAAGGCATCGAGCATTGAGCGAGAATAGTCTATGCTAAGGTAGTTATCATGAATAAGTCCCTTTACAGAACGACCAAGTTTGGTTAGCTCGAATATGGATATTGCTCCGGAGATAAAAAGCATCGATCCCAGAATTATAAATCCAAGCATTATCTTTGTTCTAATTCCCATACCACAACCAATTTTAAGGTACAAATGTAAAAAAGTTAAGGGGTATAATTTGCAAGTGGCAAAAAAGAATATCCCCCCAAGCGCAAGTTTTATTTACATATCGTGTCCAATGAAACAGAAAGATAATAAATTTATTGTAGCAAAAAGGGATTATGACCGACAAAGAGCTTATAGAAAATATCATTACAACCAACAGCCATAGGGCTTTTGGAGTTTTGGTAGATAAGTATCAGGAGCTAGTTGTAAAAACCTGCAAAGGATTTGTATCCTCGTATGCCGATGCAGAGGATTTAGCACAAGAAGTTTTTATTGAGGTGTACGAATCGTTACAAGAATTCAGAAGCGAAGCCAAGCTATCGACCTGGATTTACCGAATTGCCGTGAATAAATCGTTAAACTTTGTACGCAAGCAGAAACGCCAAACCTTTGTGCGAAGCATCGAGAATTTTTTCTCATCAAAAGATGGAGCACAAGAACCTTTACAAATTGAAGATTACAGCAAAACCCGCCCCGATAGCAACATAGAGCAATCTGAAAACAAGAAGATTCTGAAAGACTCAATAAATAAACTTCCCGAAAACCAACGCATTGCCTTTGTGCTTAGCAAGTACCAAGAATTATCGTACAAAGAAATTGCAGAGGTTATGGAAGTAAGCCTATCGTCGGTTGAATCGTTGCTATTTAGGGCAAAGAACAACCTGCAAAAGCATATTTTAAACGAAATGAAAAAATAATTTGCCTACAAGCGCAAGTTTTACCATTTACCTGTGTCTAAACTATTAAAGAACAAAACGCAATGAGCTGCAAAAATAAAAATATAAACCTAATAGGCTACCTCGATGGCGAACTTACCCCCGAGCAAAAGCAAAAGGTTGAAAGCCATCTGGCTAGCTGCCAGGATTGCCAGAACTTGCTATACACCTTAAAGCAAACCTACGGCATTATTGAGCAGGAAAAGGAGCAGTACCAAGCCAACCCATACCTTACCAATAAAATATGGAATAAACTTCAAGATAACAGCAATCGGGTTGCAGCACCAATTATACCACTTCGCCGTACCGCCATTGCCTCCATTGCCGCAGCAGGTATTGCCTTTGGCATAGCAATAGGCTCACTCTTAAACTCATCGCTCACCAATGTAAACGATGCAAGTTCCAACGAGTGGACACAGCTGGCCGACGAGTACTTCCCAAGCGATGTTTTTTCGCCATACGAAGATTTACTTGATAACAACTAAACCAAAAGCCATGAATATCTTCACAAAAAATAGAATACTAGTTGGGGCAGTAATACTACTTACTACGGTTAATCTTGCAATACTTGGCACAATAGCATTTCAAAAAATTAAACCCCACGAGCCAATACCAGCTAGGGAAAGTTTTAGAGACCGCCCCAACTATGGCCGCACTCTTGCCAACGAGTTAGATTTAACGCCAGAGCAATCCGAAAGGTTTGAACAGCTACGCCGCGAACACTTTGAAGCAACAACATACAATAAGCGGGCACTTCAAAAACACTACCGAATGGTAATGGAAGAGCTAAGCAACGAAGTACCAAGCAGAGCCAAACTCGATAGCCTAGCTCACGAAATTGGCAAATTGCATGAAGAACAGCAAGTATCGACCATTGAACATTTTATAGAGTTACGAGAAATGTGTACACCCGAACAGTACCAAAACCTACAACATATGTTCAGACGAGGCATGGACAGATCTCCGCGAATGATGAATAGAGAAAGGAACAACCCTATGGGGCGTGGAAAGAATAGAACAAACAACGAATAATGAATTTACTAGCGCTAGTAAACAGAGATAGTTATCAATTTGTAAAACCAAAAACAAAATAGTTATGAAAAGGATTAATTTTATTGCACTAGCAGCCATAGTAGCTGGACTAACCTTAACAACCAGCGAAGCAATGGCACAGCGCGGACAAGGGCGTAGAGCCGATGGAAACGCTAACGGCAGGGGAATGATGTACAATGCCGATGGCCAAGGAATGATGAACTATGGCAACAGGCCATACAGAGGTACCGGCGAATGCTTGCTAAACCTAACCGACGAACAGGATGCAAAAATCACCGAGCTACGCACAAAGCATCTGCAAGAGGTTACCCCGTTACGTAACCAGCTAAACGAGAAACGTGCTCGTTTGCGCACCCTTCAATCGGATAGCAACCCCGACTTGAATGCAATAAACAAAACCATTGATGAAATGGGCGAACTACGCACCCAAATTCAGAAAAAGGGCGCAGCACACCGAGCAGAAGTGGCATCGCAGCTAACCGATGAACAAAAAGTACTTTTCAACTCGCGCAAATCGGGACGAATGGGACGAGGAAACGGGACAATGGGTCGCGGTGGCAGAGGAAGAGGCTGGTAAATAACTTGCATAGTCTTTACAAACAGAGTTTAACAATCGGAAAACCCCTCCTGAAATGTTTTTCAGGAGGGGTTTTTATTTATGCTTATAATATAACTAAACCCTTGACAACTCAATCTTTGCATTAGCAATCTCGCTTTCCACCTCGTCTAAATCGAAAGGCTTGTATAAACAGGCTTTTACAATACCCTCGTCAATAGCAGCCTTAATGGCTTCGGTTAAACCATATCCGGTTAGCACAAAAAACATTTTACTAGGATAAATGGCTTTGGCTCTTCGGGCTAGCTCAATACCATTCATTCCGGGCATCCGCATATCGGTAAAAACCATACCAATACTGTGCTCGCTTTCCAGCATATCTAAAGCCTCTTGTCCAGAGTTGGCAGTTAGTACGCTATGATGCTCACCAAAGCAGGTCTCAAAAACCAGAAGGTTAATTGGCTCATCATCTACAAAAAGGATCTTCACTTGTTCACTCATTGTACTACTTATCAATTACTTATTGGCAGTGTAATTACCACAGTGGTTCCCTCTCCCTCAACCGATTTAAAATCGATTTTTCCCTTATGATCGCGAATTATGCTTGCCACAATGGAAAGGCCTAAGCCTGTTCCCTGCCCAGGCTCCCTGGTAGTAAAAAAGGGATCGGTTATCTTATCCAAATTATTTGTATTAATTCCACACCCATCATCCTTAATATAAATCTTAACCCTCTTCGACTTAATGGTAGCATTAATCTCAATAAGCCCTCTAGTGTTAATTGCTTGAACAGCATTTAACAAAACATTAAGGAACACTTGGTGCAGCTGACCCTCGTTACAATATACACTCACATGATCATCTGGCAAATTGCAATGTAACGATATGTTATTGCTAAGTTGCCCTCTAACCATAATAATGCTATTATTGATAATATTGTACAAATCGTAATTTGCCTTTATGCCAGTATCTTTACGAGTGTACTGGTTAAGACTATTAACTATAACTACCGATCTGTGAATACCCTCCTTAATGGCAGCAACTAAGGGATCGACATCTTTTTTATGATCGGGCAAATGTGTTTCTAAATAATTTTCAATTCCTAATATTCCTCCCTGAATGAAGTTCAACGGGTTATTAATTTCATGCGCAATTCCAGAAGCTAATACACCCAGCGAAGCCATTTTCTCCGATTGCACCAGTTGGTTTTGTGCATTTTGCAAATCAACTAAGGCCTCGTGCAGCTTGTTACTCTTATCGTACAGCTCGTCGTTTATTGCTTTTAGCTCCTCGTTGGCTGCTTCAAGGTCTTCGGTTCGTTCCTTAACAAGCAGTTCAAGGTGATCCTGGTAAGTTTTAAGTTCAAGGGCAGTCTCTTTTCTCTCGGTAATATCTCTTGTAATGGCCAGCAACCTGTCGTGACCATTAATTATGGCGCTTCGTAGCGACACTTCAGCCCAAAAGGTTTCGCCTGTACCCCTTTTGGCTAACCATTCAAAAACCTGAGGCCCTTCATCCTTGGCTTTCTGCAAATAAAAGTTTACATCTCTAACTAAATAGGGAGACTGCTCACTACTTAAGTAGTTTAACCTACGCCCAATTAGTTCTTTTTTGGTTGAGTAGCCGAAAAGTTTAAGCGTAACCTCGTTTACATCGAGAATAACACGCTCATTGAGATCGTAAACAAGTATCGATTCGCTGGTTGAGTTAAATACCTCCTCATAATTTCGCAAGTTTTCTGCTGCAGCTTTGCTTCGCTCCTCCACATCGGACATAGCCTTAATAATAGCCTTTTCGTATCGGAGCCTATCAAAAATATTAAATATTAAAAAAACTACCAGTCCAAAGCCAACCAAAAATATAACAAGAGCAATAAGGATAAACTCATTAGAGCGGGCAACAGTATCTCTAATTGGAAGTTCAACCATAATGCTCCAGGTCTGGCTATTCCCAATTCTAATTGGATAAAAAAATCTGAACACACTTTGTCCTGTGAATTCCGATTTTGTTTCGATAGTAAACTCGTTCCCTACAAGCACCGATGCAT
The DNA here is from genome assembly GCA_964612255.1 of uncultured Rikenellaceae bacterium. Lineage (GTDB taxonomy): Bacteria > Bacteroidota > Bacteroidia > Bacteroidales > Tenuifilaceae > Perlabentimonas. Next base: position 8,621 of record CAZTFJ010000017.1, read on the forward strand.
ACTTTATTGAGTCGGTGCTAGGAATTATGCTGAAAATATTTTGCGAGACAAAAGCCGAATCGGGGTGAGTAACAATATGGCCGTTGCTAGCAATTAGTGCAAGATAACCAGACTTGTAAGGCCTGGTATTGTTGAGCTCAGTTTGCAGCGAATTAATATCAATATCTAATCCTACTGCACCTAAAAACGATTGTTTGTATATTAAAGGAACGCTTATGGATGTACCATAAAACTGCTTGTTGTAGCCAGCATATCTCCACTTGTAGGGTGTAGTTACCGTTTCGGCTCGCTTTTCTTTGGGTAAAACATAATACGTAGCAAGGTACTCCTTATCAGACATCACCTCAACATGTATGCTATCATTATACAAGAAGTATCCATTGCCCAACGTTCCCTTGCTATCGTGCAGGGGCTTGCCTGCGAACTGGCTATCGTTACCATCAAAAGCGTTAGGTTCCCAAAGTGTCCAGGCTCCAAGAAAATTGTTGTTGGCTGTTAGTTCATACACAAGCATCTCTCTAACTCTTTCCCTACTGCCATTGTGCTCTCGAATAAGCAAAGCCCTTTTTGCCATCGATTTTGCAACCATAAGCGCCGAGTTGAAGTACCGTTCTGTTTGCACAGCGGCACTTCGAGAAATCTCTTTGGCCAGTTCTTTTGAATCGTCATAAATATACTCGCGCATATTTATGCCCATAAACAGGAACAAAAAGATGAAAAACACTGCCGTAAACACGGCAGCCCAAATGGCTATTTTAGTGCTAGTATATAGTCGTTTTTCCTTCATTCGTATTAATGATACGAACAAAGATATCAATAAAAACGAACTATTATTCTAGCAACAAGGCATTAAATAGTAGTTTAAAAGTTCCTGATGTTTGTCCCCTAAACTGCGGATTAAAAGCGAACAGAACAAGCTGCCCTTTATTTTTTCTTAGCCAAACCATAGCAGCCTTATTCTCAAGTTTTTCGCCCTTCTTAACGTAGCCACTTAGCTTGGGGTCGCCTTCAGGGAAAGAGAGCACAACCCTTCTGTCGGTATCGAAGTATGGAATTGAGGTTTCGAAAACTGGGCTACCTGTAAAAAATATGGGAAACGTTTTAGGCATACCCAAGGTTAACGGATGCTTAATAGCCTTAACAAGTAAATGGCATCCTATGGCTTCGAATCCTTGCTTCGAAAGGTTACCAGACACATCGCTAACAGGTAGCACAAACTCCTCCTTCTCGTCCTTTCCCAATTTTATTTCCTGAAGGCCAAAAAACAGCTCTGCCGATTGTCCCCAGGCTAAAACCTTTCCTCCCTCATCAATATACTGAAGCAGATTTTGTTTGCCCTCTTTTCCCATTCCTTTAGCATAGTCGGGTGGTAAATTCATAGGCATATATTCTCCCCCGCGCTTACGTTTGCCCGTCATTAGCAAATCGGAATTGGAATTTGGGAAAATTATCAGGTCAATATTTTTCAACTTTTTGTCATTGGCTAAATCATTAGGTCGCAATACAGAATATGGAATCTTGTAATTATCGAAAACAAAACGTGTCCACCCAGCATCCATATCATGAAACCAGGTTTCAACCAACGCAATCCTTGGCATAGCCACCTCGTTAAGCTGATTTTCACCTATTCCATTTGTAATAACTGGCTGCACGGTCAAATTCACATCCGATAGCAAATTAATACTCTCCGATTTAACTATAAAGCTACCAGCATATATCAACTTACCGTTTAAAATAAAATCATCTTTTAACCGATAAGCCTTGCCTCCTTTCGATATCACAGTAAACGCAGCCAAAAAGCTCTCGTTGCTACCAGCGGGAAAAACCGCATATCCAATTTCATTACTAGTTAAAACATTTGCATCATTCACATTTACTGCAGCTAAACTAGTTTGAAGCGAAGCCGACTTTGTATTTATCTCATATGCCTCTATACCCATCAACAGGGGTAACGACCATGAGGTTATATCGTAAGGTTTTATAACATCGCCCCCTGGCGTGTAATGCCTCTCAGGATATTCTTGCACTTCCATGACCTCCTTTATGAACGCCCTAAAGGGTTGGGCAAGTGCTATAACAAAATCGCCCTTTACGTATATTTTGTTATCAATTGTAATATCGGCATTGAGCTGCTGAACCGTTACGCCATGCTCATTGAGTAAGCGAACCAAACGAACCAACTCGCTGGCATTATTCTGTTGTGACGGTAAGATGTAGTAAAACGGGGGCTCATTCAACCCCTTAGCATACTCCTTTTTAGCAATATCGTTACGGTATTGCAGTAAGGCATCTTTACTGGTTGAGGCTGTTTTTAGTATTGCAAAGGTTGAGCTAAGCTCGTAGGCAACCAAATCGGACAAATGCCACCAACCGCCTGGCCATGGCGCAATAAGATTTGCACCCTTTTTGTATTCCGATAAACCCTTACCCCCAACTCTCAGCTCATTTTTTTCCACAAAAATTGGTGTTGCCGTTTTTACCGATGCCGACTCGGTAAGGAAACTGATTACATTTTTCCATAGGCATGTTTCGGTAGATCCTGGCCAATAATTATCAAAAATATACCGTTGGGAGATTCCTGTTTGACCTTGAGCGGTCATATCATTCAGCATATTGGCACCAAAAAGGCCAATCCAACTCCATAGGGTTTCATCAATATTCTGAGCAATTGGATCGTGGTTTGGTGGCACAAAAAAACGGGCTCCGGTTGATCCCATCTGGTGCTTTTCTACCATCACCTGAGGAAACCAATGTTTACTGGATAATGCCGAGATGGCTTTATTTTCGGGCTGGGTAAGCATAACAAAATCTCTGTTGATATTATGCCCAACATATTTATGATAAACTCCGGGCAAGGTCGTTCCCTCGTACTTTGTACCCTTATTCTGCAAATAGTTATCCACCACCATATTCATACCATCAGGATTGTGGCTTGGCACCATCATGTATACAGTATTGTTAAGCCAAGTAAGCGTATCGAGCCCTTTTGCTTTTGCAAGCGTATAGGCTATGGTTGGTGCAGCTTGAGCTGGTGCTACCTCGTTGGAGTGCATACTTAACGTACCCAAAACAAAAACACGACCTTTGGCCTTGAGCGCATCAACCTCTGTCTTTGTAAGTTCAAAATCTAAGGCCAACTTTTGGTTTATCTGCTTTAACTCCTCAATATTCGAAATATTCTCTTTGGACGAGATACAAACCATATAAAATGGGCGCCCCATTGGAGTAGTTCCAATCTCAAAAGTTTTTATCCTTCCGCTCTGCGATTCGAGTAGTTTAAAATATTCAATCATCTTCTCGTAGCCAAATAGCATCCTATCGGCTCCTGGTTCGAACCCAAAGTGCTCCTTAGGGGTGGTTATGGACTGAGAATGTGCTGATGAAATTACGAAAAGGCTATACGCAATGCTAAAAATTGCCCATTTACAAAATGTTGAAATTTTTGTATTCATCGGTTTAAGTATTAGGGTTAATATCTCTTAACTTAGAGCAGAGATTTGCTGCTACTTACTAAGAGTTTAAAACCTTACAAAAGTTTAGCTGCATATCTAATTAAGATATTTACTCTAAAGGTATTATGCTTATTGCCGCACCACCCCCGCTGGCTAACGATAAGGAAATCTGACTTTTGCTATCAATCTCAACTTTCTGAATGGTATAGCTAGTAGGATTTTTATCCCAATGGGCATCTTTTCCATCTATATAAAGAGTAGCAATATACTTTAGGTTTGGATTTAGAAAATCTGTTTTGATAGAAAACTCACGAGACTCCTCATTGGTAATGCTTCCTACAAACCATCTGTTCGTACCTCGCTCCTCTCGAGCAATGGTAACGTATTCACCAACCTCTCCGTTAAGCACAAGCGTTTGTTCCCAATCTACTCCAACATCGCGAACAAACTGAAATGCAGGATGGCCCTGGTAATGCTCGGGCAAATCGGCAGCCATTTGTAACGGACTATATATCACCACGTAAAGCGCCAACTGTTGAGCAAGAGTTGTATTCACCTGATTATTTTGGCGATAGGGTTCCATTTTAATATTAAAAATGCCCGGAGTATAATCGATGGGTCCGGCAAGCATTCGCGTAAATGCAACTGTAGGCAAGTGGTTAGGCGGATTTCCACCATCGGATGCCCACGCGTTAAACTCTTGTCCCCTAAGCCCCTCGCGACTAAAATCGTTTGGGTATGTTCGCCGAAGCCCTGTTGCCATAATAGGCTCGTGGCTATTAACAGCAACTTTATGCTTGGCGGCAGTTTGCAACACTTTCATATAATGGTTCACCATCCACTGGCCATGGTGATATTCTCCTTTTGGTATTATAGTGCCAACGTAACCTGTTTTTACCATATCGTAGTTGTGGCGATTCATAAATGCATAAGCGGTATCGAGTTTCTGCTCGTATGTGGTAACAGCTGCCGATGTTTCATGATGCATAATTAGCTTAACGCCTTTCGACTTAGCGTAGTCAACAAGCTCCTCAACATTGTAATCGGGATAGGGAGTAACAAAATCAAAAATTCCTTCGCGGTCGTCGGTACCAATCCAGCTTTCCCAGCCAGTATTCCATCCCTCAACTAGCACGGCTCCAATGTTATTAGCTGCAGCAAAATCGATATATTTTTTTGTGTTCTCGGTGGTTGCACCGTGGCGTCCATGGGGTTTTGCGCCAATGTATGTGCTCATATCCTGGGTTGCAGCGTAATCCCATGTAGATTTGCCCAAGTGCATCTCCCACCAAATGCCTATATATTTTGTTGGCTTTATCCACGAAACATCTCCCAGCTTATTAGGTTCGTTAAGGTTTACAATTAAATTCGATTCTATTAAATCTCCAGGCCTCTCTGCAATCTGAATGGTTCGCCAAGGGGTATAAAAGGGAGTTTTTAATCTTACCTTATATGTATGGTTTTCGCTACCAACCAAATTGCTATACATTTTTAAGTTTTCGGTATCAACCTGCAGTGTTAATGCCGAGTAGTTTACCAAAGCCGCTTCATGAAAACTAAGGTATAGCCCATTTTCTGTTTTCATAGTTACAGGAGTATTCACAGCATTAACAGGTATATGCGTTTGCGCTAAATTTGGGTGATTTCGCTTACTTAGGGCATCAATCTCGCTAAATAGCGATTTATTGTAAAGATGCTCATAGATATCCCAGTCGCCCGGTATCCACCAGCAGGAATGGTTTCCGGTAAGGTTGAATTGGGTTCTCTCCTCGGCAATAAGCATCTCGTCCATATTATCCTGTTTTGGGAATGAGTACCTAAACCCTACACCATCGTTATAAACACGAAAAACAACAGAAAGCAATCGTTGCAACTCCGTTTCCTCTTTCAAAACAACAACTAGCTGATTATATTCATTGTTAACCCACCGCTGCTCTCCCCATGGCATCTTCCACTTTTCTGAAAAGGAACTGGTTGCGTGGCTGGCAATTTGCAAACTTTTACCAAATGGTAACATATTGGTAAATTCAAATCCCATGTACGATGTGTCGATTACCAGTTGGCCTTTATGTGCTATTGTGTAAGCAGCTTGGCCATCATGGGCAATAAAGAAATTTACTTCGATATTGTTATTTGGCGATTTTACAGAGGCGCTATCGGTTGCATCGCACGCAGCAAGCATAAGGATAGCAATTAATAAGGTAATTATATTACTGACAATTCGCATAATGTTAGTTTTTTAAAGTTAAAGCCTACAATTTACAAAATGCCAAGCAACAAGTTAAACAAAGGCAATAAAAAAAGCGTAGAGAATCTACGCTTTTATCATTATTGTTTATAAAGTTTAACCGCCAAAATCGTCAAATGCCACCATTTCGTCTGGAACCCCCAAGTCGTAAAGCATTTTAAAAACGGCATCATTCATCATAGGTGGACCACAGAGATAATACTCCACATCCTCTGGAGTATCATGTTTGGAGAGGTAATTATCGAGGATTACCTGATGAATAAACCCTGTGTGACCATCCCAGTTATCCTCAGGTTTTGGTTCCGATAGGGCAATATTGAAAGTAAAATTAGGGAACTCCTTCTCAATTTTCCTAAAATGCTCTTCATAGAAGATCTCGCGACGCGAACGAGCACCGTACCAGAAAGTTGTTTTACGCCCAGTTTTCACTGAATTGAAAAGATGAAAAATATGCGAACGCATTGGTGCCATACCAGCACCCCCGCCAATAAACATCATCTCGTTCTCGGTATCCTTAATAAAGAATTCACCATAAGGGCCACTAATCGTAACCTTATCGCCTGGCTTGCGTGAGAAAATATAGCTAGAGCACACCCCCGGGTTCACATTCATAAATCCATTCTTTGCCCTATCCCATGGCGGGGTAGCAATTCTTATATTTAGCATGATGATATTGTCCTCGGCAGGATGGTTTGCCATAGAGTAAGCCCTAAAGGTTTCCTCGGTATTTTTCATCTTCAAATCCCACATTTTGAAGTTATCCCACTCGTCGCGAAACTGAGGCTCCACATCAATATCCTTTGCAAAATCGACCTCAACCTTGGGTACATCAATTTGAATATAGCCGCCAGAGCGGAAATCGAGTCTCTCGCCCTCGGGCAGTTTCACCACAAACTCC
>CAZTFJ010000017.1:15269-15524 GCA_964612255.1 uncultured Rikenellaceae bacterium
TTTTGTTGGAAACCACCTCGCATTCCCATTTCTTAATGCCCATTACCTCTTCGGGAACGGCAATTTTCATATCCTCGCGGATTTTCACCTGACAACCAAGGCGCCAATTATCCATCTGCTGACGACGAGTAAAGTACCCTACTTCTGTAGGCAGTATTGATCCACCGCCCTCAAGCACTTGGCATTTACACATGGCACAGGTTCCTCCGCCCCCACAAGCCGAGGGCAAAAATATTCCGTTATTGCTTAAAGTTG
>CAZTFJ010000018.1:0-15302 GCA_964612255.1 uncultured Rikenellaceae bacterium
GGCCTGCCAGTTGGGGCTGTATGCCTTACGAACCCAGTTTTAAAAACCCTCTTTATCTTTTTCAGAAAAACGCTTCCGGGCTGAGGCTCTGGCAAGGTACCCACCACTCCTAATCCGGCCAAAGAATTTTTATTATCTATGGATATAATATCGTACGCTACCTCCTCGTACGGATGAGCTTCATGCAAGGCATCAACCACCTTAGAGAGAACGGGCCTAGGAAGAACTACTTCCACCCGGGTTTCTGGCTCAAGATGGGTTTGACCCTTTGTGCCAACATATGGATTTGCTCTCTCACCGGCTCGGAACGTTCCCTCGCCCTGCGAACTAAACGAGCACTGATCGTAATTACCAATATGACCAGCCCCTGCATCGAACATTGCCTTACGAACGTTATCTGCATTTTTATGCGGGACAAAAGTAACCAGTTTAACGAGCTGATTAGATGCCGGAACCAACACCCGCAAGTCGCTAACTCCAAGATGCCTAGCTGCAGCAGTGCTCACACCATTCCAAACATTATCGAGATTTGTGTGGGCACAGTAAATGGCAATCCCATTTTTTATGGCTTTAATGGCAACCTGCTCTACATAACTCCCGCCAGTAAGACGCTTTAAACCCTTAAATATTAGGGGGTGATGCGCAATAATAAGATTGGCATCGAGTTTTAACGCCTCGTCAATTACTTCAGCGGTTACATCGATAGTAAGCAACACGCCATTTACATTTGCTTGGGCAGAGCCAACAAGAAGCCCCGCATTATCGTAACTTTCCTGATATCCAAGCGGGGCAAACTCCTCTATTATTGATGTTATTTCGCGTACCGTCATACAAATCAAATTAAAGCATTTCTCTAACCTCCACAAGCATCTCCCTTACCCGCTTAAGCGATTCAAGAGCCTCAAAATTATTCACAGCATCCTCCTTATTTTCGGCCAACTTTTTGCGTGCGCCTTCAAGGGTTAACCGTTGCTCTTTTACCAAATGATAAATTAGCTTAAAGTTATTGATATCGGCTTTGGTAAATAACCTGTTCCCCTTCTTGTTCTTTTTAGGTTTGATAACGCTAAAGTTTTTTTCCCAGAAACGGATTAGAGATGTATTTACCCCAAACATATTGGCTACCTCGCCAATACTGTAGTAAAGCTTCTCAACTTTTTTCTCTTTGTAGGGCATGGTGCTATTTGTTTATTGTTATAGTGCCATTGTCATGAATTGTAAGGGGGGCTTCAGGAATGTCTGCAGCATTAAGTCGTTGAATTTCTTTTAGCGCCTGGTTTGCTGGATCCAAATTTGCTCCACCTCGCCCTTTCTGAACAATTGAAATGATTTGACCATCTACAAATTTACCATTTTTATCGACATTTAGCTTCACAATTGGAGCAAATCCGTTGGGGCCTCGCAGATTAAACCTACCGTAAGTTACAAAATTCCCCAAACTATAGGCAATAAAACGATCTTTGTATAGGTCGATAGCTCGAGTTACGTGTGGCCCATGCCCAAACACAATGTCTGCTCCAGCATCAATGGCATGCCGAGCAAATTCGTAAACGTTACCCCTATCCTCGCCGTAGTAGTACTCCCTTTTACGAGTAATATTCCTGTGGTCTGGCCCCTCTGCTCCACCATGAAACGAAACTATAACAATATCAACCTGTTCGGCTAGCGAAGCAACTATCTGCTTCATTCGTGGAATGTTGTTAATACTACATGTTCCTCGGTTTGGAGCAAAAGCACAAAAACCGATTTTATGCCCATTTCGCTCAAATATTGTGGTGGGGTGAGTGAGCAACCCAGCATAGCTAATACCAACCGAATCGAGCAAGCGCATAGTACTGCTGCGCCCCAAATCGCCAAAGTCGCCTACATGGTTGTTGGCTAGGCTCATCACATCGAAACCAGCATTTGACAAACAATTCACATAGTGCTGGGGCATTTTAAATGCATAACACTTTGAGGGATCGGAGCAACGTTTTACAACCTTTCCGGTATCGAGCAAACAACCCTCTAAATTGCCAAAAGTAATATCAGCATCTTGTAAAATATGCTTAACAGGGCTTAACAGCGGTTCGCAATTATCACCTGCAGGCAAGTACGAGCGATTAGGATAATGGGTTCCCAACATAATATCGCCAACCCCAACTACCGAAATGGTGGTGTCGATGTTTTGGTTATCACCTGCAATAGAATCGAGTTGTTGAGCAACAGCTCCCCAACAACCAAATGTTATGAGTAACGTTAATGCTAAATTTTTCATAGCAACACTGTTTTAATAATGCAATTTTGGTATCTCAAACAGAATGGATACAAATTTTAGTCGAGCGACTGGCCACTTTGAGCGGCTAGCTCAATAATTTTGGCATACTGGGCAGGTGTTAGCTCGTTGAAGAAAAAGTTGATAGGATTAATTGGCTCATAATCCTTCCTAACCTCGTAATGCAGATGGGGTGCAACGCTCATTCCTGTATTACCCACCTGGCCAATAACCTCACCCCGAGAGATTTTTTGCCCACGCCTAACCAAAATTTTATCGAGGTGAGCGTATAGGGTTTGGTACCCAAAATCATGATCAATAATAATAGTATTACCATACCCTCTGGATGAATGGATTACATCGGTAACCACACCAGAACCTGTAGCAATCACGGGAGTTCCTGTGGGTGCAACAAAATCGATACCTGTATGCATTTTAAGCACCTTGTAAAAAGGATGCATACGAACACCAAATGGCGATGCAATGCGATGCAAATCCCTATTTGCAATAGGTTGAATAGAGGGTAGTTTATCGGCCACCTCATTTTTTTTCTTGGCCAATTCGAGAATTTCGTCGAATGACTTTGACTGGATATATACCTGACGCGAAAGATTGTCGATTTGCTTGGCTGTTGCCTTAACAATATCTGCGCTAGACATATCGTCGAGATAGGCGTACCGATCAACACCTCCAGCACCTGCCTGTCGAATTGTGGCGGGCAATGGCTCGGTCTCAAATATGGTTCGGTAAATATTTGCGTCGCGCTGCTGGATATCTTCTAGCACTAGGGTAATCTGATCGAATTTGCTGCTAAATTCCTCGAATTTTTCTGTTAACTTTTCATTTTCTCGCCTTAACCCTCTCTCGGCAGGGGTGTCGAAGAAGGAGGAGAAAACTACGTAGTAAGCAATAGAAATAACTACACTGAAGAGCAAATACTTAAAAAACACCCAAAACCTTTTTCTCTTTGTTGATCGTTGCTTAACAAAGGAAAGAGATTCGGGGTTAAACTTGTATTTCTCTTTTTCATTCTTCATACAAAAACATTATTTAGCAAAGGGATATTGAATTATCCGATTAGATTACAGCACTTATATTAATCGGCAAATTTATCAAAATTAAGCCATATGCCTAGCTTTTTTATAACCCAGAAAAGCCATGCTAACAATTTTATACAACTATTTATTTATGCTGACTTCGAATATACAAACACTATTTCCACCACCTCGGCCAGCACGCCCTTGCGATGTTACAATTAATGTTTTGCCCTCGTCGCAAATATCCATACCAACTGGGTAACTATCAACATCGCAGGTGCCAACTACTTTCATATCGCTTGTTCTTACAATGCTTATTTGGCTCTCGTTATTTACCGCTGCAAATAGGTAGTCGCCATTCGGGTGTACACTTATTGTTCTTGCACCTACTCCAACTTTGGCATTTTGCCAATGCTTGTATCCAAAATTGCCATCGGGAATACCCTTTTCTATCTCAACAAAATTTGCTTTTTGAATTACTCCCCCACGATTAATGCTCAAGTAAAGGTTATTGTTGTTAAAAACCAAATGGCGAATATTAGGCATTATACCGCTTATGTTACCAATATGCTTGTTCGTTGCCACATCGATTACAGCAATGCTTGCACCTCCCATTTTACCAATGAGAAGGTATTTGCTATTTGGAGAAAACACCGTGCCTCTGAGGCAAAGCCCACAATTTTTATCTCTGTTTACTACCTCATCCTGATCATAGTTTAGCTTCATTTTGTTACCAATGGTAATGTTTTTGATGTAGCGAAAGTCGTTTACATTATCAGCACTTATATCAATTATGGCAACAGTATTATCGCCCCAATGGGTAACGGCAATGCGTTTGTTGGCGGGTGAGCAGCTAATCTTTTTAGGCAGGGGGCCGGTTGTTATTACGCGAACAATTTTATCGGTTTCGGTGTCAATAATTGCTAGTGCCGAGGGGTCAATGGCATTCCTGTCGTATGACCTACGGTAGTAAGTAACCCAAAAGTACCTGCCATTGTGCGAAAAACAACCCTCCACCGGCTTGCCCTTAAAGATGTTAAAGTTGCTTTTGGTAGTTCTAAACCTGTAATCGAAAAACAGAGTGTCATTAAAAAGATGCTGATTGGAACTATTGAAGGAATGGCTAATTACCTTTAGCCTTTTATGAGTATTTAAATCGTAAACCACCGTAGCATAACCTTCCAACGAATTAATATAGTATTTTGATTTTTTATGAAGAATGTTTGCCGATTTTGGCGAATTAATATTTCTGTCGAGCCTATCGTTTTCATGGGTTGCATTCCAATTGTAATGCTGTGTACGGTTTGTTAGTTTTAATGTAACCTCAGCATTACTGGGAGTAGAAGTTGTTCCTATAGGGATACGTTTTTGTCCTAACAAAGGGCTTATGGTACACGCCAATACGGCAAGGAATAAAATCTTTTTCGTCATAATAATCAATAATTTTTTAATTGGTCTAGGCCAAAATTATATTTTGATTTTAAACACTACTCAATAATATTTGGGTAGCACTAATCGCCAAAACAGTACAAGTATCCATCGCGAGAGGCAACATATATTCTGCCATCAATAAATATTGGGGTTGACTCAAAAGTAGTAGGATAATGAGCTAACTGCTTAAAATTGTTATCCTTATCGTATGAAAACAGGTAAATACCATTGTATGTAGCCACAACCAGTCTGTTTTGAGAGAATATTGGGGTAGAAATGCTAGCTCCAGTTTTGGTTTTAAAAACTAGTTCGGGTTTGTTAAACTTACGTTTGGCATCCCAAGCCAATTCCTCGTCGCTAGATACTGTCTTGTGGTCAACCACATACAAATAACCATCGATACCAACAAAAGCGGCAAGCGATTTACTGCTATACGAATCGGTAATACCTGCTGAACCAACAATGCCACCTTCCCATGAGCTTAAAGTAGCGTCTTCGGTAGGATAATACCAAACTACTGCCTGATCTGGCTCTTTGCGAGGATCGAGTTTGAGCAATCCACCACGCCCTTCGATATATTGTTTTTCGACGCTTACAAGGATACAACTATCGGATGTAACTACTGGTGTACCATCAATATCGGATCCAATAAAAAATTCCCAGTCGAGCTTACCGCTATCGGCATTATATCGAAAAACCCTTCCAGATCCGCTTGCCAAAAAGAAATGGTTCCCCAAACGGCTAACCGACCCCTCGGTTACCACATTGTAACGATGAGCAGCAACATCCTCCTTACGATAGAGCTTATGCTCGGCGTACACTTTGGGTTGAATCATTCCATTCCTATTTGAGGCATTAGCAGGTTTGGGGTCGAGAAGGGTAAATATAGAATTTTCGAGCCCAATATACAGGGTGTCATTAACCACTAAAGCAGACCCATCCACATCGCGCGAGTAGCTATCGGTCCACCGCACGTCGAATCGCCACAGCTCTTTACCCGTTAAGTACGATACTGCCCTAAACGAAGGGATATGCTTTGTATCTAAATAGTTTCCAACACCAAGCCTACTACCTTGAAAAATCACAATTCTATCTTTTGGACTTTTAGCCAATGGATTAAACCATGCCGTTCCGGTGCCCTTTATTACATCATCGAACTTATACTGCCAAACAATAGTACCATCCCGAGCGTCAATTTTTTTTAGATTAAAATCGTATGCTCCTTGAATTAAATATGGAATACCATCTTCCATAAAATAAAGGGGTTGCCCAGTCCAGCCAGCACCTGCCCATGTTCTAGATCCCGATCTACGGGAGATAATAGTAGTTCCCTTTCCCAGCCACTTTTTCCACTTTACTTTCAAGTCGGAGGGTGCCTCATTACCATAGTAATTGCGTTGGTCGTTGCCCAAAAAGGTAGGAATTACAATACTTACATCCGACGAGTCGACCTGAGTTTCATTTACATTTTGAGCATACAAACTATTAAATACAAAGGATAGAGCAAGTAAGAGAAGGGAAATTTTCATTTTTGAAATCTGAAATTAAAAAAAGAGTTTTGAACTAGTCCAGTATCTGAGTATTTCGAGCGGCTAACTCAACCATTCTATCATATTCATCGGAAGAGAGATCGTTAAAGTAGTAGTTAATAGGATTAACCGGATTACTATGCTTACGTACCTCGTAGTGCAAGTGTGGTGCCATGCTCATACCAGTACTACCTACTAGGCCTATCACCTCGCCTCTTTTAACTTGCTGCCCCTCCTCTACTAATACCTTACTTAAATGTGCGTAGTATGTTGAGTAGCCAAATCCGTGGTCAACAACTATAAGAACGCCGTAACCTTGCGATGCAAAATCAACCCGTTCAATTGTTCCATCGCCTGTAGCATAAACTTCTGCCCCTCTAGGAGCGGTAAAATCCATTCCATTGTGCATGCGCAATCTCTTGTAAAAGGGATGCATACGCATACCAAAAAGAGAGGCTACCCGCGTAAGATCTTTGTTAGCAATGGGAAGAATAGCCGGCACACAAGCAACCATCCGCTCCTTATTCTTAGCCAACTCTATCACCTCGTCAAACGAAATGGACTGAACATACATCCGTTTGGCCAGCTCATCCATCCGTTTGGCGGTTTTAATCAAGAGGTCCGCATTAGGCAACTCTTTTAAGTGCTCATATCGGTTTACCCCTCCAATACCTGCCTGACGAATAGAATAAGGTATGGGGTCGGCCTCAAAAACAGCACGGTAAATGCTATCGTCGCGTAGCTGGATATCAACCAAAAGGTTCGAAACGTAATCGAATTTTCTGTTAAGCAGTTCAAGCCTTAGCAAGGTTTCTTGCTTCTCACGCTTTAACCCTTTCTCCTTAGGGGTGTCGAAAAAATAGATATAACCCCAAATGTACACACCAGCAACTAGTATGCTTAGCGTAATGTGGAGAAAACCAACCCTTAACCTTTTACTTAAAGACACCGACTCCCGCTCAAAACTTAGGGAAGTGGCATTAAACCTATAGGTTACTTTAGCCATCACGAAAATAATGGTTTATAAATAGTTGCAGCAAATATAAAAAATTTGCGCTACAACTGTAGACTTAAACCAACAATTTGAAGCTAAAAGTTGTTAGGGAAGCTATTTACTGAGCATTGGCATTTTTTACCATCATCTCGTACTCCTCTGGGTTCATCTCGTTGAAATAGTTGAGAGGATTTACCCTTTGGTTGCGATAAAGCACTTCGTAATGTAGGTGAGGCCCAGTGCTACGCCCAGTATTTCCTAGCGTTCCAACTACTTGTCCTCGAACTACCGTATCGCCTTTCTGTACACCAAGAGAGTTAAGGTGAGCATATCGAGTTTTGTAGCCGAACCCATGGTCAATAATAACTACATTGCCGTATCCAAACAGAGAATAGGCAGCACTTTCAACCCGGCCATTGCCCGTTGCATAAATGGGTACTCCTTTGGGCCCAGCAAAATCCATTCCTTGGTGGAAACGGCGGGTTTTTAAGAAGGGGTCGCTCCGATATCCAAAATAGCTTGTTATTCGCATTCTGTCATCTACAGCAACAGGCTGGATAGCTGGGATGCTAAGAACCATTTTTTCCTTGTTTTTGGCCAGCTCAATAACTTCATCGAACGATTTTGACTGGATGTATGTTTCCCATGTAACCTGATCAAGCTTTTTGGCAATATCTATAAGCATATCCGAATTGCTAAAATCTCGCAACTCATCATACTTATTTACACCCCCCATACCCCCAATTCTTAAGCTTGAAATAATGGTATCGGCATCAAATATTGCCCTATAAGTATGGTTGTCTCGAATCTGAATCTCTTCGAGCAACATATCCGACTCATCGAGCATCCTACCAAGCAATTCAAACTTTAGGGCAATTTCTGCGTTTTCGCGTTTCAGAATTTTTTCCTTTGGAGTATCGAAGTAGAAACTATAAGAGAAAAAAACAATTACTGCCACAACTAGGCTAAGAATAAATTGAATTGCTAAATTTGTAAACTTTTTAAGATTCGATTCTTCAATGGTCTCAAAGGAGAGGGTGCTGGGATTATATTTAAAGTTTTTCTGCTTGGCCATATGAAAACTTAAATGATTGATCGATTGTTTATAAATGGTCTAAATTGACTAATTGCAGCAAATCTAATGTAAATATTTATTTTTGCAAAAATATTCATATTTTTTTACGAACAAATCACACCCTTTTTAAGCAAGCAAACAATTAAAAACGTGATATTTATGACATCGGGAAACGTAAGACAAGCTTTTTTGGACTTTTTTACAAGCAAATTACACCAAATTGTACCATCGGCGCCAATGGTTGTTAAAAACGACCCAACGCTAATGTTTACAAATGCTGGGATGAACCAGTTTAAAGATATCTTTTTGGGAAACAGTGATCCTAAACAAAAACGAGTTGCCAACTCCCAGAAATGTTTAAGGGTATCGGGTAAGCATAACGATCTCGATGAGGTGGGGCATGACACGTATCATCACACCATGTTCGAGATGCTTGGGAACTGGTCCTTTGGCGATTACTTTAAAAAAGAGGCCATTGAGTGGGCTTGGGAGTTTCTTGTAGATGTGCTAAAACTTGATAGCAACCATCTATATGCCACAGTTTTTGAAGGTAGCTCCGACGATGGCCTTGATATGGATGTGGAGTCTTTTGACCTGTGGAAAAAATTTCTGCCCGAGGAAAGGATTCTTAAGGGATCGAAAAAGGATAATTTTTGGGAAATGGGCGATTCTGGGCCATGTGGGCCATGCTCTGAAATTCATATCGACCTTCGAACCCAAGAAGAGAAGGCTAAAACAGCCGGCAAAGATTTGGTTAACGAGGGGCACCCCCAAGTTATTGAGATATGGAACCTTGTATTTATACAGTTCAACCGCAGGGCCAACGGTTCTCTTGAACCACTGCCCGCAAAGCATGTAGATACAGGTATGGGATTCGAGCGCCTTTGTATGGCCATACAGGGAAAGCAAAGCAACTACGACACGGATGTATTCCAGCCGATTATTCAGGAAATTAGCCGCCAGTGCGGAATAGAATATGGAAAAGATTTAAAAACCGATGTAGCCATGCGCGTGGTTGCTGATCACCTCAGAGCCGTTTCGTTTTCAATTGCCGATGGGCAACTCCCATCCAACGTGAAAGCAGGTTACGTAATACGGCGAATTTTGAGACGGGCCGTTCGCTATGGTTACACGTTTCTTAACTTTAACGAGCCATTTATTAACAAGCTAGTACCCATACTGGCCAATCAAATGGGCAAATGGTTCCCCGAGCTAACCGCACAGCAAGAACTCATTACTAAGGTGATTTTTGAGGAAGAACAATCGTTTCTGAAAACCCTTGATACTGGCATAAGGATGCTTGATGGTATTATGGACAAAGCCAGCAAAAAAGGCGAAAACTCGATATCGGGACAAGATGCTTTTGTTCTGTACGATACCTACGGATTTCCTTTCGACCTTACGGAACTAATACTCCGCGAGCACAACTTTACGGTTAGTAAATCCGATTTTGAAAAGGAGATGCAGGTTCAAAAGGAACGCTCGCGGAGCGTTGCCACAGTTGAAACTCACGACTGGGTAGAACTTGAGCCAAACACCGAAACCCAATTTGTAGGTTACGACCTGCTAGAAACCGAGGTTAAAATCATACGGTACCGTACTGTAAAGCAAAAGGGTAAGGAGCAATTTCATTTGGTGTTCGACAGAACGCCATTTTATGCCGAGTCGGGTGGTCAGGTTGGCGATATGGGAACAATTACCAGCCCAACCGAAAAAATACAAATTGTAAACACCATCAAGGAGAATAACCTTACTATCCATTTGGTTAATAAGCTACCAACCGATGCCAAATCAAACTTTACCGCTTCGGTGGATATTGAAAAAAGAACCAGCGCAGCCAACAACCACACGGCAACCCACCTGCTTCACCATGCACTTAGAGAGGTGTTAGGCACACACGTTGAGCAAAAGGGCTCGCTAGTTCACCCCGACTACCTGCGGTTCGATTTTGCCCATTTCCAAAAGATGAGCGATGAAGAAATTCGCCAAGTAGAGAAAATGGTAAATGCTGCAATCCGTGAGAACACATCGCTCGACGAGCACCGGGATGTTCCTATGGATCGAGCCCAAGAAATGGGTGCTATGGCACTTTTTGGAGAAAAATATGGCGATGCTGTGCGGGTTATTCGTTTTGGCGAATCGGTTGAGCTTTGTGGTGGTACACACGTTAACGCAACCGGCAGCATTGGGCTATTCAAAATTGTGTCGGAAGGAGCCATATCGGCTGGCATTAGGCGCATTGAAGCCATTACAGCTCAAAAAGCAGAAGATTATCTATATCAGCAGATTGATTTTATTAAAGATTTAAAAGCCCTTATGGGCAACCCTCCCGATTTAAAAGTTGCTGCTGAAAAGCTACTAAACGAAAATACCTCGCTAAAAAAACAAGTAGAGGCACACAGCAAAGATCAGGTAAAGAACATTAAATCATCGCTTATTGCAAATGCAACTAGCAAAAACGGTGCAAGCATAATTGCCCAAAAAGTTAACATCGATACTGCCGATTCTATTAAGGATTTGGCATATCAGCTCCGCAACGAGGTAAAAGATTTATTCCTAGTGTTGGGAGCAGAGGTTAATGGCAAACCTATGCTAACAATAATGGTAAGCGATTCGTTAATTGAGGCAAAAAGTGCCAACGCATCAACAATAATTCGTGAAGCAGCTAAGGAAATGAAAGGCGGTGGTGGTGGCCAACCATTTTACGCCACTGCTGGTGGGAAAGATGCTTCTGGAATTGACAAAGCAATTGCCAAGGCCGTTGAACTTTTCGAAAAGTTATAACTACACCAATAACGTTTACTAAAAAAGGGGCAAAATAAATATGCCCCTTTTTCTATTTCTTTAAAAAATCTTTAGTTCAGCAACTCGGCTAATTTAGCTGCAAGCTCCTCGCCCCTCAAATTTTTGGCAACAATTTTACCCTCGGGGCTAATTAGCAAGTTGGCTGGTATCGATTGAACACCATACATCTTAGCAACAGGGTTTTCCCATCCGGTTACATCCGAAACGTGGTGCCAGGTAAGATTATCATCCTTAATGGCATCGAGCCACTCTTGCTTTCTGCGGTCAAGCGAAACTCCAAAAATATCGAAACCTTTATCTTTATACTGATTGTAAAGATTTACCAAGTTGGGGTTTTCTCTACGACAAGGAGTACACCAGCCAGCCCAAAAATCGAGCAAAACGTAATTCTCACCAGTAACCGACGAAAAAGTTACCATATTGCCATTAGCATCAGGATGTGTGAAGTCGATAAAGGGTTGGCCAACTGCTGTCAACTTATCGGTATCGAGTTTTTCGTTTAGAGCCTTAACAAAAGGCGATTCCTGAATATCGGCAGGGAAAGAAGATACAATCCCTTCAAGTTCCTCGAACGAAAGCTGGTTTGCAAGCTGAGTTAGGGTGATATAAGCCGAAAGCACTGAGTTAGTATTATTCATTGCAAACTCCTTAACAGCTTTTACCATCTTCTCGTTTTCTGCATTAAACTCGTTACGTAGCTGCTCCTCAAGTTCAGGAGTAAGCGAACCGTCCATTGCTGCTGCCTGGAATTTCTGCTGAACCTCCATTAGTGGTGCAGATAGTTCCTCCTGCATCTTGTTGAACTCAACTAGCAGATCCTGTGTTTCTGAACCAGTTATCTCGCTCGACATTATATTGTCTACATTACCGGTAATGGTAATATCAGAATTCTCAAGAAAAAGGATAAGCCTATCCTCTGGCGACTTAAAATCGATGGCATAAATATCGGCCACATCAACCGATCCGGCAAACTCGAATTTACCTTCGGTCATCATAGTTGAATCAATCGAAATCAATTCGTTATCCTTCATCGTTTTTAGAGTTACCATCTGGTCGGTTGCTCCTTCGATGGTTCCTTTAATTTTGTACTCATTGGTTGAGCACGAAAGTAGCATTAGGGCTACTGAAGAAATTGCTAGTAGTTTTCTCATTTTACGTTTTTTTGGTTGATAACAATTTAAGCCTGTTTTGGTTTATATCGATTTATAAAAATCGAGAATTTGTTTGGCAGCAGCAAAGGAGCTAATCTTATCGGACAGCACCTGACTCTCTGCAATTTGTAACTTTTCTTTCACTTTTGGGTTGTTAAACAAATCGTCTTTCAAGGCCTCGGTAATGGTTTGAAACATCCAGTATTTAGCCTGTTGAAGCCTACGCCTTTGGAAATAACTCGACTCCTTGGTGTAGCTCACATAATCGAGTATCTGCTCCCAAACCTGGACAATCCCATCCTTTGTAACCGACGAGCACGTACGAACCTTGGGTAACCACCCCGATTCGGGCGGTGGAAAAAGATGCAAAGCATTCTCGTACTGCACCTTTGCGCTTCTTGCTTTATTCACATTCTCACCATCGGCCTTGGTTATGGCTATAAGGTCTGCCATCTCCATAATGCCACGCTTAATACCCTGCAGCTCATCGCCCGCACCGGCAAGCATCAGCAAAAGGAAAAAATCGACCATAGAATGCACAGCCGTTTCGCTCTGGCCAACGCCAACGGTTTCAATAAAAATTGTATCGAAACCAGCGGCCTCGCAAAGAATAATAGTTTCACGCGTTTTTCGAGCCACTCCGCCCAACGAGCCTGCCGATGGTGAAGGCCTTATAAATGCATTGGGGTCGTTACAAAGAGTTTCCATTCGGGTTTTATCGCCCAGAATGCTACCCTTACTTCGCTCGCTACTGGGATCAATGGCAAGCACTGCTAGTCGGCCACCCGCTTGAGTTATGGCACCACCCAAAGCCTCAATAAATGTGCTCTTACCCACTCCGGGCACTCCTGTAATACCAATCCTTATGGAGTTTCCTGTGTAGGGCAGGCATTTTTCAATTACTTGTTGCCCCACTTCATGGTGAGTAGGTAATGAGCTTTCGACCAATGTAATAGCCTGACTAAGAATTGAAATATCGCGCGATAAAATTCCTTGCACATACTGGTTAACCTCAAGCGGTTTTCGTTTCTTTTGCTTTAAATGCGCAGCAAAATTGGAATTAACCGTTGGGGGCTGTTGAACCCCCGGATTAACCTTTAGTGCCGATTTAAAATCATCCTTTGTAGTCATAGAAAAAAGTTGCACTCCAAAGAGGCAAAGGTAGATATTTTGAATGATTAACCTATGGATTGTACAATAAGCGAAGCTAAAAGGAGCTAAACCCTAACGCCAAATACCACAATATCATCTATTTGCTCTACCTCTCCACGCCATGCCAAATGCTCCTGATGCAGAAGTTCTCTTTGCTCAATCATTGGTTTATCATGTATTTCGAGGAGAAGCTGCTTAAACCGTTTCGACATGTATTTACGTCCATTCTCACCTCCAAACTGGTCGGGAAAACCATCGGAGAACATGTAAAACGTATCGTTATCCTGCAAGTCAATCTGATGGTTGGTAAACGGAACGTGATCGGTTATATGAATTGCAACAGGCATTTTGTCGGCTTTGTACTCAATAACCTCGTTGTTCCTTATGAGGATAAGCGGGTTGTAAGCACCAGCCCACTCAAGTTTCATATTTTCTACATCAATTGTACTAAGCGAGATATCCATACCATCTTTTTGCTCATCCTTTTTACCCGTTTGCGACAGGGTAAGCTTCACTAACTCTCTAAGCCGATTAAGAATCTCAGCTGGTTCTAGAATTCCCTCCTTGTTTACTATTTCATATAGGAATGACATACCAAGCATACTCATGAATGCGCCAGGAACACCGTGCCCTGTACAGTCGGCTGCTACCAAAATCATTTTATTACTCCTACGGGTAAACCAGTAAAAATCGCCGCTAACTATATCGCGAGGAAGGAATAGCACAAAGTGCTCTCGGAGAGCCTCATCGAGAATTGCCTGCGAAGGCAAAACGGCTGTTTGTATGCGACTTGCATAACGAATGCTATCGGTAATCTCCTGCTTTTGATGCGAAATGAGTTCATTCTTCTCCTCAAGTATTCGGTTTGCCTTCTGCTTTTGGCGTATCATATTAATGAGCAAGCCTGCAAACGCTAGGATAACAATAATACCACCAATTGCAATGGCAATGGTTAGCCGCTGTCGCTGTATTACCGATCGTTGTAATTCCTTCTCGTTGCTCAGCAACTTAATTTCCTGCTCTTTCTTTTCGGTTTCGTACTTGGTTTGCATCTCGGTAATTGCCTTCTGGCTCTCCTCGTTAAACAACTCATCCTTAAGCAAATTGTAACTTTTAAAATGTTGTAACGATTTTGCCAACTGACCTTTACGCTCATAAAGCCGCGACAACCTATTGTGGGTATGCATCATTACATCCTTTATCCCTAAATCGGTTGAGAGCTTTAGGCTACGGATAAAGTTTTGCTCGGCCGCGTCAAAATTACTTCGCCTAAAATTAAGTTCACCAATATGGAAAAGGGCAATTGATTTCTCGTATACCCGGTTGAGCTCATTTGCAATACTCAAACTAACATTGAGGTGCTTACGGGCCTCATTCCAATTTCGGGTATAAATATAATTGCTCCCCAAATTGATGTTGGCGTTAGATATTTCGATTTTTTCATCTAGGGCCTCAAAAATTTCAAGCGCCTGGGTATAGTAATCAAACGTTAGCCCAAATGTAGATTTTATAACATTTACCGGAACTTCCAGGTCGAACAAAGAATCTTCCCAGTACTCTCCGTACTGCGCAACAAAATGGTTGGTTGCCAGCTTGGAGTAACAGTTTGCTATGTTATTCATAGACCTGGCAATTTCATAGGTCTTATTCTGTCGCCGATAAATTTCAAGTGCCGTTTTGTGAAACTCAAGCGCCTTATTAAAATTAATCTCGTTCTCATCGATGGTTAACGAACTTCTCGATAAATTCTCGTAAACAATTCCAATTTCTGTTGAAACGTGAGCTATGTTGGTACTATCCTCAAACTGCTCAAACAGGCTTAAACTTTTTTGGTATTTTTCAAGAGCTAGTTGATAATTGCCAAGAGTTCGTTG
>CAZTFJ010000019.1:0-15274 GCA_964612255.1 uncultured Rikenellaceae bacterium
GTTAATCATAAGGGTTAGCGATCCGTTTAAAAACATTGCGGGCGAACGGGTTGGGTTGTTAGCGTAGTTGTAATAGTACAAATCGCCAAAACCGTAGTTAAACCTAATGTCGAGTTGCAGAGTTCCCCAGCTAAAATCGTATCCAGTACCAACTCCACCACGTAAACCAAAATCGAAATAATTATCGCGTAAAATGTTTAGAGAGTAAGGTTTTAGAGATATTGAACTACCCTCTGGACCTTCCCCCGATTTTGAATTAAGTAGCACTGCTGCATAAAACCCCAAATTGATGTGCCCAAACAAATTACTCTTCTCTGCCCTAATCTGAAAATACACGGGCACCTCTGCATAAGTATTTATGCGCTTGTAAATGCTATCGGTTCCAACTGCCGAAATGTATCCACGCTGAGTAAGATTAGCCTCAGCTTGGAAGCCAACTCGTTCCAAATTAAAATATTTTAAAACCATACCACCATCAATCAACGGATCGGTTAGGGGCATAAAATCCCTCTCGGGGGTAAAAAGAATTCCCGATGCGCTATACCCGCCCCTTACACCTAGCAGCAGCTGTGCTTGGCTATGACTTGCTGATATAACCAGGATTGTAAGGATAATAAGGGTGGTAATTCGTTTCATATAACGAGGGTAGCAAATATCATTCAAGTTAGCTATTGTTTTTGGAGTGGGCAATTTTTTCTTCAACCGACTGAATTTTCGAATCTATTCTACCCAGTTCTCCTTTTCTGATATCGATATTTACGGTTACGTAAACCGTTTCGCAATCGGGTTCAAGTTCCTTGTATGCATCTTCAATAACAGAAAGAGCCTCTGTCAAGGTGTTGGTTTCAACTATTGTTCCCATTGATGTTAGCTGGTTTTGAAAACCTTTAGAGCGAACGCTCTCCAATATCCTGGCCACGTAAGGGCTTATACTCGTTGCTTTCCGCGTTGGGAACATCGCGAAGTTCATTACTACCGACATGACTTTTGTTGTTTAAATTGAATTTTAGCTCGTACTCCCAGTTAGCTTTTACCTGTATTTCTTTATTCCCGTTTGGGTCTTGGTAAATAGTTACATACTCAGGCTGTATGCCCTTTAAATATTGTCCCGTATCCCATTTCCCATTCTGGTTGGCATCGTTTACAAATCGAATAAAGTAGCTACCCGGCTTAACGTATGTAAAATCGACAGCACCATCGACTTCAACTACTTTTTGCATAACCACCTCATCTTTTGATGTTAGCAGCTCAACCATAATATTTGGAGTAACCCCCGATAGCATTAGCTTAATCACACCAAACTGCTCAGGGTCGGCTCCCTTAAACTTAATCTGTAACGTATCGTTAGCTAATCCTTCGAGATTTATAAACGCTCCCGGAAGTACTGTAAGCTGGTAGCCCTTTTTTTGTTCCCATGCATGGTGTAGGTAGTAGTATCTGGGGTCAATTGTATCGGGAGTAATGGCAGGGGTTGGCAACATTATGCTATCGGTTTGGTCAAACAATCTAAGCATTGCGGTATCTACTCTTTGCAAAGGCAATCCAAATGCAAATCGGATGCTGTCGCTAGGGGTTAAGTTTGCACCATTTTTTACAGATGTTTTTACCGAAAGTTTTGGCTCAACGGGTTCTTTTTCCTCCTCCTTATCGCCACGTTTTTTGCTGCGCGATTGCTTGGGGGCATCTTGGTAGAACATGCGAAGGGTGTCAACTTTTGTGAAAAGATTGAGGAGCGAGTCGGTTTTTTGATAAGTTGCCAATACCATTAGGGTATCAATTGCACTAATTTCACCATTAGTTATCCATAGGTTTATGGTGTCGTTGGCCATGCTACGACTCTCGATATACCAAGGTTTTATCGTATCAATTCCAGCTAAAAGAGGTTTAATGCTAACTTCATGATTGTATGGTCCAGAGAATCCCATTTTTAAGTGTCTACGCTGGGGTCTGTCGTAATCGGTAAGGCTAAGGGCCTTGTTCTGTTCCTGAAACATTCTGAGGGTTACCAGGCTATCAATATTGCTTGTAACCTTGGAAGGCTCTTTAAGCATTGATGTGTCGATTGGGTTATCGAGAAATGCAATTGCCTCGGAAACCTGATCGAACTTGTAGCTGGAGTTACCATCGGCTAGGGCAAAAATTTTGTAGCTTCCGTACTTTATGTTGCTTAGGTAAAATATGCCTTCGGCATTGGTTTTAGTAACATAGCGAGGGCGTTCCTTCATGGGTATTGAATCTTCAAAGCTAGTATAAAGCATCACAAAAACTCCCTCGCGAGGCTTAAGGGTGTATGCATCGAGCACTCTTCCGGCATAGCGAAGCGAATCGATAACAGGGCCTGTTGAAAAGGCAAACTCAAAATTCTCGAGCGGGTTTCCCTCGTTGTTGTCCAAAATGGCATCGGCAAAGTAAAGGGTATAGGTTGTGCTATCGTCGAGTTCCTCGGCAAAGCTAATTTCCAACCCCTTTCCCTTAATTCGGAACTGAGGCAACTGCTCCTGGGGTGGCGATAGCACCAACTTCTCGCTTATCTTGTCGAGCTTAATATACTCGTCGAAAGTAATAGTAATCTCATCTCTGGTAACGTTGGTTGCGTTGAGCTCCGGAATGCTTTTTACTAACACGGGCGGAATGGTATCTTTGGGACCACCGGTAGGTGCCACAACAATGGCACACCTAGGTAATAGCAGGCTTAGCAGAAACCCAAGGGGTATAAGGTAGATTAATCGCTTCAAAGTTGATTGTTTAAATTATCGAAGCAAATTTACAAATCTTTAGGCAGACCACTAGGGGCTAGCAGTTGATTAAACGTAAATAATGTTAACATCAAGGTTTTGCCGCAATGGTGTAACTTGGGTGGTAACAATAATTTTACAATCTTTGCAAACAGCTTTAATGAATTACCACTACTAGATTACTGCCAGTAAATCTGATAGTTGTGAGTTAAACCACATCCTTTACATCAAAAAAATAATATGATACTAGATATTTTGCTGCTGATTTTGGGACTATTCCTTCTGATTTTTGGTGCCGACAAGCTGGTTGAGGGCGCCTCGTCGGTGGCAGCAAAGCTTGGCATTTCGGCCTTTGTAATTGGTCTTACGGTGGTTGCTTTTGGCACCTCAATGCCCGAGATGGTGGTGAATATTTTGGCATCTTTTAGCGGGAATAGCGGGCTGGCCATTGGTAATGTTGTTGGTAGCAATATTATAAACATACTGGTTGTTGTAGGCATAGCGGCCATAATTAAGCCCATTAATGTGCACAGTTCAACCATCAGAATTGAAATTCCGTACAGCCTGCTGGCTGCTATAATGCTGTTTTTACTGGCTAACGATGCTTTAATTGATGGTGCTGAGCAGTCCATACTATCGCGCATTGATGGAATGGTTCTGGTTACTTTTCTTGGTCTGTTCTTACTGTACACATACTACTCGGCCAAGTCCGATAAGTATGCACCTATAACGCAAGTAAAGGAGCGCAAGACCTACATATCTGTTTTTATGATTTTGGGCGGAGTATTGGGCCTCTATTTTGGCGGGGAGCTTATTGTGAATTCGGCCACTACCATCGCCAAATCGATGGGCATTTCCGATGCCATTATTGGACTTACCGTGGTGGCGCTGGGCACATCGCTACCCGAGCTAGTTACCTCTGCCGTGGCAGCCTATAAAGGTAATTCCGATATTGCCATAGGCAACGTTTTGGGATCCAACATCTTTAATGTTTTTATGGTACTAGGTATATCTAGCGTAATTCGTCCGTTACCTTTTTACCCTGCTGCCAATATAGATATTTTGGTTGCCGGCTTGGCCAGCATCCTGCTATTTGCCTTTGCAATAAAGGGCTCGGAAAAAGGGCATAGAATTGACCAGCGCGAGGGATGGCTCTTTGTGCTAATTTATGTGGGCTACGTTGTTTACCTAGTTTTTAGCGCTTAGGTTTTATACTGATTTTTAAATCTCAATTGATTTTTTAACAATGCATCACCAAGAACCAAAAGATAGCAAGGGAATAGCTTTTAGCTGGGCCGATAATTTGGTTGGCAGCAATGGCCGATTTGCTATAAATATGGTGCTATCGGTAGTTGGCGGAGGGCTATATAGCCTAGGACTTGTGCCATCGATGTATATGCTAGTGGTGTTTGGCGTGGTATCGCCCTTGCTTTTTACCTTTTGTTTGTACTCGCTGGTACCGCTGTTTGGCAAGGACAAAGAGAACCCTTTTCCACAGGTTTTCCTTTCGCGCTCAAGCAGCGCACTGGTTATGCTATTCGATATGGCCATTATAATTACCCTGGCAGTTCTTATTCATATCGATATAATCGATTACCTTTTTTTTAGGCTGCTGCAAACAGTAATTTTCCCTGCTTTGATGTTAGTTATACTTCGTTTTCTGTTTCTTGGAGCTGGAAGAGAGTAGAGTGATTGGGTGACCTGCCTGCTCTGACGGCAGTCAGGCAGGTTGAATGATTGAATGATTGGATGATTGGATGATTGGGTAATTGGATGATTGGGTGATTTAAACGCTAAGGCGCTAAGACGTAAAAAATAGTTGGGTATTTGTCAGTGCTCACTCCCTACCCTAACTTCTTTATTCATTATTCGATATTCATTTAAAATTCTCTTACGTAAGCATACGCTTCATCATTATATCGGTTTGCTCGTCGTTGCCCAGCATAAAGATGTGCTTATCGAACGCAATAAAGCCATTCTTTTTGTAAAAGCTAATTGCTCTTTGGTTATTTTCCCACACACCCAGCCATATATAGTTCACTTTTTGTTGCCTTGCAATGTTTAATGCCTTTTCGAGTAGCTGTTGCCCCACATTGACCCCATAGTACTCTTTTAAAACATAAATTCGTTCAATTTCAAGAGAATTATCTGTTTTTAGTTCAGACTGCGATTGGCCATAATTAACCTTTAAATACCCAACTACCCTATTTTTGCTTGTAGCAAAGTAAAACTCTGTATTCTGCTCGTTTAGCTCATCCATTAGCTTGGCAACCGATAAATTCTCGTCAAGGTACTTGTCCATATCCTCCTTAGTGTTCGTGCTTGCAAATGTTTCGGCAAATGTTTTACGGCTAATCTCTTGCAACTCGTTAAGGTCGTTTATGTTTACTCTTTTGATGATAAGGCTATTCATTATTATCTAGTGTTTGCCTGATATTAGAATTTATGCCAGCAGTAGATCTAATCGATTATTCAAAACCAAAGATTTTTGAGAATTTCAATGTAATATGTAAGTTGTTTATACCCTTACAACCACCGGCCAATAAATATTTTTATACCAAAATGGTTACCCCACTTTTTGTCGCCATTGTCGTAGCTAAAATGGGTGGCTCCTAGTTGAACCCCAAAGGATATTGACCATTTTTCGCTTATTTGCAAATTGTACCCCGGTTCTATAAAAAACCCAAAGTTTGAATGCTTTTCCAAAGCATTTCTTGTAAAACCAAAGCCCGGAGCAGCAAAAAAACCAGCCGAAGAAATTGATAAATCCTCCTTTTTCTTGAAAAAAATAGGAAAAGCTATTTGTCCGCCCAAATGGCTAATTTTATTTGAAGATTCGCGAAAACCTAGATTTACCGTTGTCGATACCCTAAAATCAATAGTACTATTTAAAGGTAGTTGATAAACCAATGGAAATATATTTATGTCGAACTCACCCTCTAGATAAAAGGGCTCTACGGTAACTGAGGGGTTTAGTCCAATAAAATGAGCCCGTTGATTTTCTTGCCCTTTTGTTTCAATGGCCATAAAAACCAAGAGAAAAGCAATTGATAAGTAAAGTTTATTCATAGTACATATTCTTATATGTGTTTTCCTTTATATGCTTTATGAAGATTAAAGGCTCACCCCCACTAACCCATCACATTCTGAGGATTTCCCTCGAGCCAGCGCCTAATATTATCCATAACTATTTGCGAGCGCAGGGCTATTGCCTCATGGGTTGCAAAGCCTATATGTGGCATAAGCAAGGTATTGGGCGCTTTTAGTAGCGGATGGTCGCTTTTTAGAGGCGGTTCGTACTCGTAAATGTCAATTGCAGCACCAGCAATTTCTTTTTGACTTAGCGCATCAACAAGCGCTTTGGAGTTTACAACTTTTGCGCGGGCTGTGTTTATTAGTATCGATTGGGGTTTCATAATCTCCAGCTCGCGAATCCCAATATGGTTCTCGGTTTGTGGGGTTAATGGCAGATGTAGCGACAGGATATCGGCAGTGCGTATTACCTCATCAAACTCTAAAAACTCTACGTTTGCAATGTTCTTCGGGGTTCTTGACCAAGCCACCACGTTGCATCCAAAGGCGTTGGCAAGCTGGGCAACCCGTTGCCCAATGGCTCCCGCACCCAGAATTCCAAATGTTTTGCCGGCCAGCTCGGCACCCAAAAAACCGTTTCGCCCACCAAGGCTTCGAGTAACCGAATCGGCAGGTGTAATCATTCTAAAAAGGTCAATGGCCATACCAATGGTTAGCTCAGCAACGGCCTGCGTGCTATACCCTGCTGCATTCGATATGGTAATGCCATTCTGCTTACAAGCCTCTTGTGCAATATGGTCAACCCCAGTAAAAGCTACTGAAATGAATTCTAGCTTATTGGCATTATTTATAACGCTTTCTTTTACAAGTAAATTACTAACCACAAGCACATTGGCATTGGCTACTCGTTGTGTTAGCTCCTCCTGGCTTTGGGGAATATCGTTGTAAAACTCAACGGTGTTTCCTTGCTTTTCCATCTCTGTAGCAAAGGCTGTTTTCTCTTCGTTGGTAAGACCAATGGGCTCTGCAAATACTATTTTAGTCATTTCTGTTGATAATTTTTATTAAAACGGATTTACAAATTTAGTATTAATTGATTAAATCCCTGCCCTTAAGATATTGAAAGCCATTTACCCAAAAGTTTGGTTTAATTATGCACCACTAAGAATTAAAAGTTAAAACAGATACCCTAAAACCCTAACTTAACCATTATTCAATAGTATTTAATGCATTTTGTTGACTTTGTATATTTTATATTCCTCACACTTAATCGCACTTTTCTCATCAATGAAAATTTGTAAATTGAGTTAGTTTACCTTGAATTAGCATATACCATATCACTTGGTTTTATTAACTTGGCATTATGTAAAACTAAAACTTGCACAGCATTACTTACATCAACAAGTTTCATATTAAATGCAGAGATTAATTGTATTTATAGCGTTTATTACACTATCGACATTAAGCCTAGCCAACCAGAGAGATAGCGCTACCGTTGCATTTTATGAAACGATTAGCTACCGAATTGAAAAGTTTGGTAATAAGCTGTCGGGAAATAATCAGCATGAGGCAGCCGAAAAAAGGCTGAAAAAACCATTTACTGTTAGGGTTACCGATAGCCTTTGCAAGCCCATAGTAAATGTTAGGGTTTATTTTGATATAATTCACTACCCAAACGATGCCCAAGGGCAAACTGTTGCACCTCTGTTTGCTCGCACCGACAGCTTGGGGATTGCGCAGTGCTGGCTTACTCTAGGCAACCAACCGGGCGAGTATCAAGTATCGGCTAAAATTCAAACCGAGAATCTTGAATCGTTTGTAATTTTTACAGCTTTTGCGCGCAAGCAAAACTGGGTTGTTATGCTAAGCGTTGGACTGCTTGGCGGGTTAGCCCTTTTCCTTATGGGGATAAACCTTATGAGCAGAGGTTTTAAGCACAGTGCTGGAAATAAAATCCGGTCCATACTTGGTACATTAACCCAAAACAGAATATACTCAACCGGATTTGGTGCATTTATCACCATGGTAACCCAAAGTAGCAGCGCCACAACAGTAATGCTAGTTGGTTTTGTGCAGTCGGGGTTGCTAAAATTTAGGCAAACCATAGGGATGATATTTGGAGCAGCCATAGGAACCACCATCACCGTGCAGCTAATTGCATTCAGAATTGCCGATTACTCATTGCTAGTAGTTGCATTGGGTTTTGCCCTAAATGCATTTGGCAAAAAAGAGAGCGTAAAATTTGTGGGTGAGGCTATTCTGGGTTTCGGAATCTTGTTTTTTGGTATGCACCTTATGAGCGAGGCCATGTACCCGCTAAGAACATTCGACCCATTTATTGAGCTACTAGGCGAACTGCAAAGACCAATTCTAGGTATTATTGCCGGAACTATTTTTACAGCACTTATTCAAAGTAGCGCAGCATTTATTGGCATTATGCTTACCCTTGCCACGCAAGGTTTGCTAAGCCTTGAAGCCGCAATTCCTTTACTGCTTGGGGCTAACCTGGGCACATCTATTACAGGAATTATTGCAGGTATTACATCGAGCCGCGAAGCGCAAAAAGTTGCCATGGCCTACACGCTATTCAAACTTGTTGGGATACTTATTTTGGTGTGGTTCATCAACCCGTTTGCCGAGTTGGTCCGATACATTACCCCAACCATAATTTCAACAGCTGATATATCAGCAACATCGGCAAATACACCAAGGCTTATAGCCAACGCCCACACCGTTTTCAACGTGTTACTAACACTAGTTGTGCTCCCTTTTACAAACTCTTACGCTAGGCTTATCGACTGGTTGATGCCACCCAAGCCGCCCAAAAGTCCTTCTTTTTCAACAAAATATCTCGACAAGAGCCTGCTCTCTACCCCCGCTGTTGCGCTTAAACTGGCCAAACAGGAGGTACTAAGGCTTAGCGATATTGCCGATAGAATGGTAAATGAGATTCTTGTTCCATTCATTTCTAGAGACAAATCGGTATTAACCCGTATTGAACGCGATGAGAAAAAGGTTAACTACCTGCGCGATCAGATTAACACATACCTGCTAAGCCTAACCCAAAATGATGCTACCGACCAGAGTATCCAAGATGCCTTTCAAATCATGTATGCTGTAAAAGAGTTGGAACAAATTGCCGATGTTGTATCTAAAAATCTGCTTGAGCGAGCTAAGTGGTGGTTGCAAACCGACCATGAATTCTCAGCCGAGGGTAAAAAAGAACTGCAAGAATTTCATTTACTTACACAAAAGCAGCTTAAAAGAGCAAAGGCTGTATTTGCCGATTTAAATCTTGAAAAGGCAAAGAAGATGGCACGAAAGTATCAGGATTACAAGGACTTTGGTAGAGAACTTGAGCGACAGCATTTTTCAAGGTTAAAAGAGGACGTAAACAAATCGGTAAGCAGTTCTAAAACCCATCTCGAGCTGGTATCGATGTTCCGCACCATTGGTAGTCATGCCAATAACGTAGCTCAAATAATTTTGGAATGGCCTAATGAGTAGATGCTAAATTTTTCACAAGTAGCCTTTTACCCTATAAACCAATCGACTGTGCCTTAGTCAAATTAATTTGTTAACACTCCCCAGGTAAAATTAGAATTGAAACATATAAAAAAATAGCCTAACATTATATAATATGGATTACAAGCTATTATTGGGTTGTTTTGTAGCCTTTGTTGCGCTGGTAAACCCTTTTCAAAAGGTTTTTGTAGTAACCTCGCTACAACAACAGTTCGATATTAAAACAACACGCTCTATCTCTATCCGAGCCTCCTTTACGGCCTTCGCAATTCTTCTCTTTTTTTTACTGGTAGGCAATGTAGTTTTTAACTACGTTTTTAGAATTGAACTTTACGCTTTTCAAATTACATGCGGTGTAGTACTTTTTTACAACGGCATTAATGGTTTACAAAAAGGGATGTTTATAAAAATTGATAATAACATGACTATGAAAGACATAGTTACCGTTCCAATTGCATTGCCTATGATTGCAGGGCCAGCCACCATAACCGCCGCAGTAACCTTCCCTGCCGAATTTGGCAAACTATTCACCATCATTTCTATGGTAGCCGCACTTAGCATAAATTTGGTATTTATGCTTTATGCAAATTATATTGGAAAAGTAATGTGTCGCTACAATCTTATGAACCCATTAATAAGGATTTTTGGACTTATTGTTGCTACAATTGGTGTGCAAATGATATTTAGTGGTATACAAGGCTTTATTGCTTCGATATAAAAAATCACAACTACGACAGGTTTCTACATATCAACCTAAAAATTACTGCAATAGTTTGTATCAGAATTCCTATGTCAACCCAAATACTCCAATTTTCAACATACAATATATCATCCTCAAGCCTTTCAAAAAACTGCATCTTTCTATCGGGTTCCTTTAGCTGCCTAACGCCAGTAATTCCAGGTTTTACAGCTAACCTCTTACGCTGCCATGGCTCATAAAGGGCAACATGCTCGGGAGTATGTGGCCTTGGGCCAACTAGCGACATTGAGCCAGCAAGGATGTTAAATAGCTGAGGAATTTCATCGATATGTGTTGACCGTAGAAATGAGAGAATTCCCTGGCCTTGGCAAGCTCCTGAAATGGGAATGGTTTTAAACTTAATAATTCTAAAATGCTTGCCATTTTTCCCAACACGAATTTGGGTAAATATGGGGCTTTCCCCTAAACTACTCCATAGCCAAAGGGTTATAACGCACAGCAGAGGGAATAGCAAAACAAGGAATATAAGGGCAAATAATCTATCAAAAGTATTTTTAACAAGCAGCAAAGTAGAGATAAGCTTTTATTGATTACACAGTAAAACCTTACCCAAAGGTAGCATAAAAATTATGCGTTACCATAATGTATTGCAGCTGAAAAATAAGAATTAAGACAATCGGCAAAAAATAACCTAAACCTAGCACCCACCCCTTGGTGCAGATGCCTCAATCACAACCTCTTCCGATTTGTCGGCCTGCTTACTATTACTACCATTTGGCATTAACGTGCTATAATTAAACCTCATACTCTCGTCGGAAAAATGGTAGTAGGCTGGCGTGGGTATTTCAACCACATAGCTATTGGCAGTGTTGAATCCAGCCGCTAGAACGCGAAATCCAGTATTACCATTAATTGCCAACAGTGCGCTGGCTCTAACTGCCTCGGCAGGAGAGTTGGCATATAATACCTTGGTTTTATGCCAATATCCCTGAATATATTCCGCATAGTTAGGGTTAAAAAGGCTGTCAATTGGTACGTTTATGGCGTTGGGTAATTGCCCCTGCTTATACTGCTCGTGAGTGCGTAAATCAATAAATAGGATGTTAGGGTCGTTGGCCTTAATGGCCATTGCCAAATCGAAAAGCGAAAAGGTAGTTTCAGCACTGGTCATTAACTCAACCTGTTGGTTTACGTCAATTTCATATGGGCTGGTAAAGAATTTTTTACCTAGCATTGCCAACAAAAATATACCGGCAATTACGCTTACCACTATGGTTAGTATATGCTTTTTCATAGCTTATCTTTTTACGTTATTTAGCACCCACCTCGGGCAGCAGCAGTTTCGGAAAACTCTATATGTGGGGTTGGTTCTTCCTTTTTCTTTTGCAACTCACCCTCTTTAAAAGCCTTTTTGGCACGATTACGAAAGCGATATGCAAACTCGTGCTCCATCTTAAGGCTATTTGGTTTGTTGATGTTTTCGAAATTATCGAAAAAGCCATTAAGCCCACCTTGCATTACGTAGATATTTTGATAGCCCAATCGGCGTGCTACAATCCAGGCCTTTTCTGCCAGCATAGTTCCATTGGAATAAAATATAACCTTTTCGCCAACTGGCGATAGGGTTCTTTCCCACTCTTTTCGGCCAAGCTGCTCAATTGGTATATTAACCGAACCTGGCAAGCTAAACTCCGCAGCATCGGCACTTGAACGCACATCAATTAAAACTGCCGGATGATAGCTATTTAGCAGCTTAAAGGCTACCTCGTCGGGGTGCACATAGTACGTTGCTGCCATTATCTCGCTTTCCAGCTGCTCCTTATCGAGTTCGTTTACACCTGTAATGCTTTTGAATGGGGTAAAAATTAGAATAAAACCTACAATTAACGCAATGGTTACGGGTAAGAAATAGCTGGTACCCTTGGTATCGGACAAGCCATTCTCTGGGTTAACTTTTGCTTCGATCATTGCTGTAATACCAAATGCAATTAGAGCAACAGCAATTAAAAGAAAAGCAAACCAACCAGCTGAAATTCCCAGCGAGTCGAAAATGAATAAACGACCAAGATTTCCGCTTACCGAAAACTCCTCTATTAGAGGAAACGCCTCTCCGTAAAAGGTTATCCCCAGAAAAATTCCTAGCAGAAACACCATTGCATCAATTTTACCAATGGCAGCAGCTGTAACGCTTGTGCCGGGGCAATATCCTCCTAAAATAAATCCAAAGCCCATAACAGCACCACCAACTAGGGCAGGCCAAAGAAATGTGGGGTTAACGTACACCAACGATATATCTATCCAACCCAAGTAGGTCATTATAAAAACGCCCACCATGGCTGTTACCCCAGCTGTAAAAAACACGCGCAGCACAGTAAAATCGTAACCATAGAAAACTCCTGCTAGCTTCCGCGACGACGAAAATCCGGCCGACTCGAGCACGTAACCAAATGCAATTCCTATGAGCAGGGCAAACAGCAAATCCCACTGCATTCCAATAATTCCTTGAGGTATAAGAGGTCCCATAGCAAAGGGTATTTTGTTTAAATTTATATCGATTTAAAAAATTTGTAGCAAACAATTGGCTATAGCCAAAGCCTACGAAAGAAGTAGGCCACTGCGTAACCAGTTCCAAAAATTGCCATCATGGTAATAATGCCACCAGTTGACATTACAGCCATACCACTAAGGGCTGCTCCGCTGGTGCAGCCTCGCCCAAGTTGTGCTCCAATGCCAAAAAGCATTCCGCCAAGCAGTGCAAAGCCAAGGCGAGTGCCTGCCTTTACACGTGGACCACGCTCTACCTTAAACTTCATTCGTTTGGATATTACTCCAGAGAGCAAACCACCTATAAGCACCCCAAGCACCTCAATTGAGAGCCATGATTTTAGCGGATGCGTTTCGCCAGCAAGCCGTGGCCCCCAAAAGGTAGATTCGGCTGCATGCTCAGGTGCTAACTGCCCTACAGTAACCGCCGCTAAATCTTTAAATGCCCCGCTTGCTCCTAATCCTCGACCGGCTATAAAAATGGCCATTAGCAAAACCAACCCAAGCAATACGCCTGCTAGGTAGGGATTAATGTACTGATTTTTTGGCTTTTCCATATCGACTTAAAATTTTTGAGCTGACAGTAGTTCAAATTTACAAACAATAAATTAGCATCCGCCTCGCGGTGCAGCGGCTGTTTCCACCTTGTCTAAATCTTTGGGTTGTAGCCCGCCCGATACTACCGGTAAGCTGTAAATGTACTTTTCGCTAAATGCGTTTCCAATATTCTTATCAACCATAACACTATGCATAAAGCTATTTGCACCATATACCAAAGTACGGGCGTCGTAGCCCAGTAAGCGTAAATAGGCTGTAACAAAAGCGCTGTGCTGACCAGTAAAACAGTAAATAACAACTGGTTTGTTTAGCGGAAGCGTGTTAAGCTGCTCTGTGCGCTTTAGCGATTTTTTGGGTTGATATTGTATGGCACCGGGTATGTGACCTATGTTGTACAATTTTTCGGGCCAGTAGTTAATAATGTAAAAGTTTTGGGGTACTTCAAAAAGTGTGTCGGCAGTAAGGGTAACCGCGCCAAAACCTTGGGCAAACAGTTGTTGTGCTCGCTCCCTAAGTATTGCATACCCGAACTTTTCATTGGTGTCGATACCCGGAAAATCACTAGCTAAACCCTTAATGTTGGCATCCTGCTCGATAACTTGAGAGTATTTGCTCCCCTTGCGTGCCAACCACCTGCCTTCAGCCGTGGGTTTATGCCAGCTGCTAAACCCCCATTTTAGTGCATACACATTGTTGTAACCTAAAAATCGTAATATTGATGTTGTGTACGATGCTGTTTGCCCTGCATTACAAACTATAGCTATAGTTTGGAAACAGCTCGGGTTAATCTTCTCCTCAAAATAGTTAAGCACTTGGCCAAAGGGCACATTTACTGAGTTTGGAATATGGGCAGCGGCAAATTCAGCCTCGCTCCGCATATCTATCACCAGAATGTTACTGTCGAGCTTGTTATACAAATCTGGCGCATTTATCATTGCGGGTACATTGGAACTATTAATAAAATCGCCGTTGGCCTCCATATATGTAATAAGCGAATCGAATGCTACCCGAGGCTCAAGCGACTTGCTAACACTATCTTTTACACTACTACCGCAAGCCGCAAGGGCAAATGCGGCAATAACAAGTACTAGAATTCTTTTTAATTTCATATCCATAAATTATTTAGTTTCTTCAGCCTTTTGTTCCTCATCGTGGTCGTGGTCTAGCTCCTCCCAACCGGTTATCATTGCTTTTATTGATGCTAAAGGTTTGTGACCTGTTGTGGTAAGATATACATGGGCAATAACAAACATAATTAGGGCAAATGCACCTATGGTATGAATTATGGCAACCCATTTAAGGTTTATCACATCAACAGATTGTATTTCGGAACCCGATGGATACTTGTAAAAATAGTACAGAAAGCCAGTGATGATTTGTACTGGGATGGCTAAAATTTTTAATCCAAGGTAAACTATCCTTTGTAAGGGGTTAAACTTATTGTAAACTGTTTTTTTTGTTGGGTGGGGTGCACCCTTAAAAATTCCAGTAATGTAATAGCGTACCTGAGCATTTATAAACTTGGTTGTGGGGATATACTGCCGCCACTCACCAGTTGTAAAGTGCCAAAAAATGGCAAATATTATAAGTAGCACCAATGCCCACATGGCATAGTTGTGCCAGCGAACAGCCGCATCGAACCCCATTAGGTTAAACGAGCCATGAATTTCGAAACCTGTTACGGCAAGGAAAAAAATAAGAAAAGCCTGGCTCCAATGCCAAAATCGTTCAAAAACCTTGTATACATATGTCTCTTTAGCCATTGTGATAGTATTTCGGGTTTATTACTATTTACGTTTCCGTGCCGATATAACGCGAAGGGTACCATGAAATAACACACCGCCAAGCGTACCAAGAATCATTAGCACACCAATTAAGTCGACAGTTGCATTCCTGTCGCGACCGGGCATATAAAAATCGGTAAGCGTAGCCAAACGCGAATCGTTACGAGTATGGCAATCGGCGCAACTTAGCGCCATCTCTTTGGGTGATACCATATGCGATATGGGCAAGTACATTTCGGTTTCAACAAACTCCCACTCGCCACTCCATGGTAGTTCGGCAATTTTCATCCCTTCGGTAAGCGATGCTTCCCAGTCGAAATCGACCCAAAGCCCACCTTTGCCCGGTTCTTTATCCCACAGTTTAGCCTTTAAAACTCTATTGTAATGAGGGTCGA
>CAZTFJ010000020.1:0-14688 GCA_964612255.1 uncultured Rikenellaceae bacterium
ATTCATTGAGAGGATTGGTTCGTACAATCCTACTACTAATCCTGCTACTATTGAATTAAACTTTGATAGGGCATTGGATTGGCTACAAAATGGCGCTCAACCTACCGACACAACAAGGGCTATCCTATCGTACAAAGGTGTTATGATGAAGAAACACCTGCTCGAAGGAGTGAAAAAAGGAGCTTTAACCCCTGAGCAAGTTGAGGAGAAATTCGAAGCTTGGGTAAAGGAGAAAGAAGCGAAAGTTCAAGCCAAGAAGGATCGTCTCGCCAAAGGTGAACAGGACGATACTGCTAAGCGTATGGAGGCCGAGGCCAAAGTGCGTGAAGCACGTGCTCAGGAAATCGCCAAGAAGCAAGCCGAACTAGCCGCTAAAGAGGCTGGCGAAGCTGCCGAGGAAGCTGCAGAAGAAGCCCCTGCCGAAGAGGCCGACGCGCAGCCTGAGGCTGAGGCTGAGGCAGATGCTGAAACTGAAACTCCTCAAGAGTAGGGTATCCCGTATGAATCAACCTCACTTAACTGAGATTGGTAAAATACAAAAAACTCACGGAGTAAACGGCGAACTTCAGGTGGGATGGTTTAACGACTTTTATCCTGAAGACCACAATCTTGAATCGGTATTCCTCGTAATTGACGGAATACCGATTCCTTTTTTTATCCAGTCGATGCGCATGAAGGGTGCCGACCTATCGCTGTTGCGTTTCGATGATGTTGACACTATTGAACTGGCCGAAGAGCTGGTTGGCCTTAAGGTGATGGCCGAAATTCAATCTACTCAGTCTGACGATGAGCTGATGCTCGATGATTTGGTTGGCTTTGTGGTGGTTACCAACCGAGGAGTACAGCTGGGTACAATTGAGGTGCTACAGGATTATGCTGGTAACTTGGTGTTTGAGCTGCAAACCGCTTCGGGTAACGAGTTGCTAATACCTGCTTCGCCCGATCTGATTGTTGAGGTTGATGTGGAGTCAAAATCCATAATCATGGAACTGCCCGAGGGCATTGCCGACCTGTAGTTACAAATCGATATCATTTTCGAAATTTGCAAATGCCTCGCGCCAACGTGTGGGCACGGCTATGCTTTGCTCTTTGCTGCTGCTGTATCCAACCATAACAGATTTCCCCTCGGCTGCCACTTCACCTGTAGTTTTGTTGTAAATTTGCTGATGCATCTCAAGGCTTTTGTTGCCTAACTTGGTAACCTTAGTGCGCACTTCCAGCTCGTTGTATAGCTTGGTTTGGGCAAGGTAGTTTATGTTGATGCTCACAAGTATTAGACCCTCGTCGTGCCAATCCATTCGCTCCTTAAGCACATCGGTAAAGTAGTGTAACCTGCCCAAATCGAAATACTGCATATATACCGAGTTGGTGGTGTGCCCAAGCATATCAATGTCGTTAAATCTAACCTGTATTGGGTGGTTGTGATGGTATTGGTAACTCATTCCTGTTGATTTTTTTTGATGAGTATACGGATGTTTACTCACGAATTACTTTAACCTCGCCTGTTAGCCCTAGCTTAATTATGCCCGAGGGCATTGGGTTTTTGTTCTCCTCGTATATTTGGGGTACAACCAAATCTACTCCTTTAACAATTTCGGGAATAATCTCATCAAATGATTTTGGATATGGTTGTCCAGAGATATTGGCAGATGTTGAAACAATGGGCTTTCGGAATGCCTGTAGCAGCCTTTCGCAAAAAGTATGCTTAACCACCCTAATGCCAATGCTACCATCGGCAGCTAATAGGTTTGGAGCAATATTTTTGGCGTTAGGGTAGACAATAGTAAGCGGTTTGTCGGCAACTTCAATTAAGTCCCAGGCAATTTCTGGAACATCTTCAAGGTAAATATTTAATAGGTTCGGATTTTCAATAAGCACAAGCATATTTTTGTTCTTGGTGCGTTGTTTGAGTTTCAATAGCCTGTCTACCGCGTTGGGGTTGGTACCATCGCAGCCTATGCCCCAAACAGTATCGGTAGGGTAGAGTATTAGTCCTCCATTTCGTAGCACCTCAAGGGCAGCTTTAATATCGTTTTGCATAATGCTCTGTAGTTTAAAAAAAGGCTGCCCGTTGAAGCTGGGCAACCTTTTTTAGGTACTGATTGAACTTCTTAATATCTGTAGTGCTCAGGCTTATATGGTCCTTCAACCTTAACGCCAATATAGTCGGCTTGTTCCTGGGTAAGCTTAGTTAGCTTAACGCCAAGCTGCTCAAGGTGCAGGCGAGCAACTTCTTCGTCGAGGTGCTTTGGCAAACGGTAAACATCTACAGCCAAATCTTTTTGCCATAACTCAAGCTGGGCAAGGGTTTGGTTAGTAAAGCTGTTGCTCATCACAAAGCTAGGATGGCCAGTGGCGCAGCCTAGGTTTACCAATCGGCCTTCGGCCAGAATGAAGATGGAGCGTCCATCCTCGAAGTAGTACTGGTCAACCTGTGGCTTAACAGTTTCCTTGCGTACTCCAGGTGCATTGTTTAGCTTCTCAACCTGTATCTCGTTGTCGAAGTGCCCAATGTTGCAAACTATGGCCTGGTCTTTCATTTTTAGCAAATGCTCTAAGGTAATAACATCGCGGTTACCTGTTGAGGTAACAAAGATATTCCCTTCGTCAAGAGCCTCTTCAATGGGCTTAATTTCAAAACCTTCCATAGCCGCTTGCAGGGCACAGATGGGGTCAATTTCGGTTACAATAACCCTTGCTCCGTAAGCGCGCATGCTCTTGGCGCATCCCTTACCCACGTCGCCATAACCAAGCACAACAACTACTTTTCCGGCAATCATAACATCTGTTGCGCGCTTAATGCCATCGGCAAGCGATTCGCGACAGCCGTATAGGTTGTCGAACTTGCTTTTGGTAACCGAGTCGTTTACGTTAATGGCCGGTACAAGCAGTTCACCTCGTTCCATCATTTGGTACAGGCGATGAACTCCCGTAGTGGTTTCTTCGGATACTCCTTTCCACTCTTTGGCCATTTTGTGCCACTTCTGGTTGTCTTCGGCAAGGGTTTCTTTAAGCAGTTTAAGTATCTCTTTTTCTTCAATGCTCTCGCCTACGCGGTCGATGGTGGTGGGGTCGTTCTCGGCTTTGTAGCCCATATGGATAAGTAGGGTGGCATCGCCGCCATCGTCAACAATAAGGTGTGGCCCCTTGTCGCCGGGGAACGATAATGCTTGCTTGGTGCACCACCAGTACTCTTCTAGCGTTTCGCCTTTCCAAGCAAAAACGGGAACACCAGCTGCAGCGATGGCTGCGGCAGCGTGATCCTGAGTTGAGAATATGTTACAGCTAGCCCAACGTACATCAGCGCCAAGCTCAACTAAAGTTTCTATAAGCACAGCAGTTTGTATGGTCATATGTAATGAGCCAGAAACTCTAGCGCCTTTTAGAGGTTTCTCGGCAGCGTATTTCTCTCTTATAGCCATTAGCCCAGGCATCTCTTTTTCGGCAATGCTAATCTCTTTTCTGCCCCAATCGGCTAGCGAAATGTCCTTCACTTTGTAAGGAAGAATTTCTGTTGTGGTGTTGTTCATATCTATCGGGTTTAATTAAATGTAACTTGGTATTGTGTATATATGTTGATGTAGCTTGCTACTCGGTAATGTCTATGTTTAGCTGTCTGCCCTCTTCTAATGCTTTTTTGTCCATACTAGCCCCAACAGCCATGCCTATTGAAAACCCAATGGGTAGCCCTATGCCAATGTAACTCATATTATCTAAGATGAAACCAAAAACAACTCCCATGGGCAATCCAAATACAGCTATGCCAAGTGCTTGCCAGTAATTTCGATAGTAGTTTTTTGGCGCCAGTTTTAGCTCTTTTTCCACAAGTTCAATAATCATTGTTAACCTTTTGTTAAGCAATTTTCTTAGCTCATTGCCAACTTTAGAGGTTAAGTTCAACTCATCAATATAATAATTTATTGAGATTACTATTGATGATGGTAACTCCCTTTTGCGTAATTCAACTAGCAACGTATTCAGTTGAAGGAATTTCTCTTTTAGCTTGATGTTGTTGTCGACCCCCCTAGGTTGTTGTAGTTCAGAGATTGTCATTGGCTTAATATACTTCGGCTAAAACATACTTACAATTAAAAGGTTGTAAATATAAGCAAAAAATAGAATGCTATAAGGCATTATGCTACTTGTTTAAAACTTGTAACGTGTTGTTGCGGTCCAATTTAAGCTGCTCCTTTAGCAGGTCTAACGATTCAAACTTTTGCTCATCTCTTATTTTATCAACAAATCGAACGGTTAGCTCTTCGTTATATATGTTCTTGCTAAATCCAATAATATGGGCTTCAATGGTTCGTTCTAACCCATCGCCTATGGTTGGACGGGTACCAATGTTGAGCATTGCAGGGTACGACGTGTTTTGGTAATCGACCCAAACGGCGTAAACCCCATTGGCTGGTATTTGTTTAAAACTTTCAGACGGGGTGATGTTGGCAGTTGGGAAACCAATAGAGCGGCCAACTTGTTTGCCCCCCTCAATTGTTCCCGATAGCATGTAGCTTCTACCTAACATTTGGTTGGCCAGATTAAGATTTCCTTGATTTAGCGCCTCACGGATTTTTGTAGAGCTTATATTTATATCACCCATACTCACTGGGTCAACCTGTGTGGCAATGTATTCAAAGCGTTCCTCATGCTGCTTTATCAGGTTGTAGTTGCCTTGTCCTTTGTAGCCAAAGGCATGGTTGTAACCAAGCACAATTGCCGATGGGTTTAACTTGCCAACCAAATAGTCTTCTACAAAATTAATGGCTGGGGTTTGTGCAAATTGTGGTGTAAACTCAATAACCAGAATGGCATCTATTCCTTTTTCGAAAATTAGCTGTTGCTTCTCATCAAGGGTGCTGAGAAGTTTTAGCTTTTGCTCATCGTTGTGAAGAACCATTCTGGGGTGAGGCCAAAAGGTAATGAGCAAGCTTTGCTTTTTTAAGGCTTTTGCTTGGCGCGTTACGGTATCAATTATGGTACTATGCCCCAGATGAACACCATCGAAAAACCCAATGGTTATCACCGGGTTGCTTAAGTTTACCTCATTAATATCGTGGAATACGACCATACTCAGTTTTTGCGAATGCAAAAATAGCAAAAGAAGCCGATATGAAGGGCTTCTTTTGCTGTATAAATTGATAAATGGTTATATCCATCGGACTAGTGTGAAATCCATTCGATGGGGCATATCATTGTTTTTGGCATAAATTCTTATTCCCGAGTCGAAAATGCCAGGTTCGGTTGGCACTAGCGATAAACGGTAGGTTGCGCGTGTGCCTTCAACGTGTTCAAGATCAAATTCTTGGGTGTGCCTAATTGTAATATCACCATTCTCAACTAGTTCGGCAATTACTAGTTCAACACCTACTTCAATTGGTGAGAGGTCTCCTAGGTCTAGTACCACCTCCGATGTGTACTCTTTGCCTAGCACAATGGCTTGTCGTGTGGTGTCGAACTGTTCGGCAGTAATAACTTCGAGTCCTTCCCAGTTGCGGGAAACTTTTCGTTTCCATGCTGCCATCTTTTTTGCCATTTCGTGGTCGTCCTCACACAGCCGGTTGTACCTAATGTATAGCTTGTGGTAGAACCTGTCCTCGTAGTCAATCATCATACGTGAGGTGCTGAAATTTGAAGCTACCTCAGAAATCGACTTTTTGATGTATGATATCCATTCAATAGGGATATCTTCCTGATTTCGATTGTAAAATGCAGGTGCAATTTCATTTTCTATGGTAGAGTATATTAGCTCAGCATCCAGCTCGTCTTGATACTCCTGCTGGGCATATGTTCTATCCTGAGGCAGAGCCCAGCCTGCATTGGGCTTGTAACCTTCAACCCACCAACCGTCGAGCACGCTATAATGCAGAGAACCGTTCATAACCGCTTTCATGCCGCTTGTGCCCGATGCTTCAAGTGGTCGAGTGGGGGTGTTGAGCCAAACATCAACACCTTGAACCATTTTTCGGGCGAGCTCCATATTGTAGTTTTGCAAAAAGATAAATTTGCCCACAAATTGTGGCATCTTACTTACCTCTACCAAGCGGCGAATAAGGTCTTGGCCTGCTTTGTCATTTGGGTGAGCTTTGCCAGCAAATATGAACTGAACAGGCATTTCTTTGCTATTGATAATGCTGTTTAGCCTGTCTAAATCGCGAATAAGCAGGTGGGCTCGTTTGTAGGTTGCAAACCTTCTGGCAAATCCTATGGTAAGTACTTCGTCGTCCATTTTCTCTTGTATTTCAACAACATTGCGTGGACTTTCGTACTTCACAATACTTGGATTTACCAGGCGTGTGCGCAGATGATTGAAAAGAATGCGTCGCTGGTGGTTTCTAATGCTCCATAGCTTTTCGTCGGGGATATCGTAAATTTTATCCCATTGTGGGGTATTATCGAAACCAAAATCGTTGCTCTTGTCTTCGATTAATTCTCTTATTTCGGCCGAAGTCCAAGTGGGGTAGTGTACACCATTGGTAACATACCCTAGGTGCAACTCGCTAGGGAAGTAGCCTGGCCATAGGTTGGCAAACATTTTACGGCTCACATCGCCATGCAAGTAGCTAACCCCGTTCACTTCTTGCGATAGGTTAGCAGCGAGGTTGCTCATTGAGAAACGCTCTGTTTCGTCGCCTGGGTTAAGCTTACCCAAATCCATGAATTGAACCCATGATATTCCGAGCCTTTCGGGGTAATGCGCCATATAGG
This sequence comes from uncultured Rikenellaceae bacterium, assembly GCA_964612255.1. Lineage (GTDB taxonomy): Bacteria > Bacteroidota > Bacteroidia > Bacteroidales > Tenuifilaceae > Perlabentimonas. The sequence goes on from CAZTFJ010000020.1 coordinate 6,706, forward strand.
TTCGTAGCATATCCTCGGGGAACGAGTCGTGCCCAGCCGGAACCGGGGTGTGAGTTGTGAACAGGCTAGATGCTCTAACCAATTCCATCGATTCGGCAAAAGAGAGCTTAGTTTCGGAAATGATGCTGCGCAGCCTTTCAAGTCCAGCAAATGCTGCGTGCCCCTCGTTAAGGTGGTAGATGTTTGAGTGAATTCCAATCTTTTCCAAGGCTCTAACACCTCCTATCCCTAACACCATTTCCTGTTTAAATCGGTTTTCCCAGTCGCCACCGTATAGGTGATGGGTTATGGCTCTGTCCTCTGGGCTATTGTCTTCAAAGTCTGTGTCGAGTAGATATAGCTCTGTTCTTCCAATGTCGGCACGCCAAATCCTCACTTTTACAATGCGTCCAGGAAAGGCTACACCAATGGTTTGCCATTTGCCATTCTGGTTACGTACTGGCTTGGCCAGAGTTTGTGCAAAGTTTTGCTGATCGTAGGTTGCTACTTGTTGTCCTGTTGACGATAGCTGTTGAGTAAAATATCCGTATCTGTAGAATAATCCTACTCCTACAATGGGTACGTTTCTGTCCGATGCTTCTTTTAGGTAGTCGCCAGCAAGAATTCCTAAGCCGCCAGAGTAAATTTTTAGGCTGTGATGTAGCCCAAACTCCATGCTTAGGTAAGCAATTTTTGCCCCTTTTCGTCCCACTTTTTGGGCCATATAGTCTTTGAAATGCTTGTGTACTTTGGTAAGATTGTCAATAAAATCGTCGTTTTGCTCAAGTTCCTGGTATCGGTGCAGCGATATTTGGTCCAGAAATAGGCTTGGGTTGTGCGCGCTCTCCTACCAAAGCTCGGGATCTATGGATTCGCAAAGATTTATGGCATCGGGGTTCCAACTCCACCAAAGGTTTTTCGAAAGTTCATCGAGCGCACCAAGCTTCTCGGGGATGTTTTTTTGAATAAGCAACCTAACCCAGTTGGGCTTGTTGATATGATACTTTTTCTCAACGGAGGGCAGTTGCTCTTCCCTGTCCTGTTCCATAAATTGCTGAGTGCGTTGCTCAACCTTTTGCAGGGCAATGTTGTAGGCTTCTTTGTAATATGATATGAGGTTTTCCCAAAGAGCAATTCGCGATACTTCAAGGGCGTTTTTTTTGTACTCTTCCTGCTGGTTGAGTTTTAGCGAACCGTAGTGGCAAATTGTTTTCGATATTTCATCAACCACTAAGCTGTCGTTGCTGTCGGTTCTTTCAATAACCTTTATGCCAGGATGGTCGTGCTGGTAGTAAGTGTTTACCCACAAGCCAAACCCTGCAAGGGTTGTGGTTATGGTAGGTACATGAAAGGCATGACTCTCGAGTGGTGTTTAACCCCATGGCTCGTAGTACGATGGGAATACAGAAATGTCCATACCAATGAGTAAATCCCAATACGGAAGGTTAAAAATGCCGTCGTTACCATTGAGATAGCAAGGTACAAAGAAAATTTTAACCTTATCGCTCGATGAGTTGAATAGCCCTGCGTGCTTAAACTTGTTGAGGATTGGGTCGGTTTCGGGTTCGTTAAGGTAGTGCGTAATGTGCGTGTTGCTTAGCACTACCACATTTTCATTCTCTTTTTCTTGTAGATTTTTAAATACATCCTTGCGGTTGCCGTGGTGTCCGGCAGGTATTAGTATAAATGCTAACACCTCACGTTTTAGTTCAGAGCAGTTGTTGAGTTTAGCCATTGCATCAATAAAAACATCGATGCCTTTATTCTTAAATTCGTACCTTCCGCTTATACCAACAATCAGAGCGTCTTTGGCCACATCGTGGGCTAAAAGTGCTTCGGCCACTTCGTAAAATTTAACCTTTGCCTCAATCCGCCTGAGGTTAAATTCGTCGCCAACAGGAACAAAGCTGTTTTCGAATCCGTTTGGTGTAACCAGGTCAACCTTTTTGCCGTGGAATTGCTCGCACTCTTTAGCTGTAATATCGCTAACCGTGGTGTAGCAATCGGCCTCGGTGGCAGCAGTTTTTTCCAACGACTGTTTCGATACCACATTAAATTCAAGGGCTTTTTGCTCGGCGTTGTATTTAGTTAGGTTGCCGTATAATGGTATGTTGTTGCCAGCAATGCAACGCCCCATAACGGTAGCATGGGTGGTAAATATGTTACCAATTTGTGGCATATATTTCTTAAGGTAAAGCAATCCTGTCCCTGTCATCCATTCGTGGAACTGGGCTACAATTCGATGCCGGTAGGTAAGCTGAAACTTGGTGAAACTTTCAATAACTTTTCCAGCGGCGTAGCCAAAAAGGGCGGGTTCAATATAATCCCACTGTCCGGTGATTGAGTCGAGCTTGTATTCTTCCCAAAATTCTTTAAAAATCTCATCCTTTTTTGTGAAGAACTGGGTAAAATCGACAATAACCACAACAGGTTTGCCCTCAATATTCCAGCCACCAACCCTAACCCTTAGCCCTTCCTCGGAGGCTTTGTTACGCCATGAAGCGAAAAGATTGGGGTCTTCCAGAAATTCGGGGTTGTTCTCCGTGTCGCGCCAAACATCTGGTCCAATGAGTATCAGATTGTTCTTGTGCTCCTGCACCAGCGTTAGCGCTTTGGTGGATATTACTGTGTGAATTCCTCCCACCTTATTGCAAATTTCCCAACTCACTTCAAAAAGGTAGTCGGGGCGTAATATTTTTTCTGTCATTGTGTTGGTTGTATTTCTGTGAATTTAAAACATCAATAAATCTCACTTCTTCTTTGCTTTTGCCTGCACGGTAGTTTTTGTTTTTTTTGTTGATGTTTTTGTTGCTGGTGTTCTAGATTTTTTTGGTTTGATGTTGGGTTCAGCAGTAACTTTTAGGTTTTTTAGTTCCAAAATCTTGTTCTCGTAGTCTTTTATTAACGAATCAATTTGGGCTGGGTCTGCAATTAGCTCATTACTCGATGATGTTTGAGCGTTGTTGAGCCTTAGCTTAAAATCGCTGAGGGCATTCATAAAATTGATAAATGCATCGTAAGGCGTGTCGTAAGGATTAAAGTACTTGTGTACGTCACCATCGCTAAACCATTTGGTGCACATATAGTAAAAGTGGTCGCTGGTTTGAAGGTATTTCCAATCGCGTTGAATAACGGGATCGTTAATCCCAGCTACCTTTTCAATTAGTTCGTAAAGATTGTTAAAAGCTTCGTCTTGCATTTCGTTGCCAAGCCAAGCAGTTAGGTCGCGTTCCTCGTCGGCCCAGCTAATGGGGAATGGGACATGTAGAGGAGCAATGGGTTGATGTTTTTTTGCTGCCTCGGCAGGGGTTAAAAACTCAAAGTTTGAGCTGGAGAAAACACGGCCAGGGAGTGCTTTCATAAAATCGAATATTCCTGTTTCGGCCCATTGATGTTCTCCAAAAGTTTCGTAGTCCATAAACAGGTTTATAATTTCATCTTTTGAGTCGATAGAGTTGAGCCAGTGTACATATTTTTCGGTAGTAAGCGGCCATTCTGCCCATGCTTTGTTTGAGAAACGGAAAGCAATATCGTCGCTCATCTGAAAATTTTTGAGTAGTAGCCTTAGTTTTGGGTTTATGGCGTTGGTGTAAAGGTAGTTAGGGCTCTTCCATCCCATGATGTGTTTAGCCCCTTCGGTTAGCATAGCTTTAAAACCCATATCGGCAACCATAGCCCCAATCTCATCGGAATAAATTAGCTCCGTGTTACGGAACGTTGTTGGTTTTTGCCCAAATAGCTGCTCAATCTTTTGGGTTTGGGCCACAACCTGTTTCTCAAATTCCTCTCGGCTTTTAAGAGCAGAAAGGGAGTGTGAGTATGTTTCGGCAATAAACTCAACGCTGCCTGTTTGGGCTAGCTTAACAAAGGTGTCGAGCACATCGGGGGCGTACATCTCAAACTGATCGAGCGCTGTACCCGAAATGGAGTATGCAATTTTGAACTTGCTGCCGTACTCGTTAATAAGCGAAAGCATAAGGTTGTTGGTGGGTAAATAACATTTCTCGGCTACTTTGCGCATAATGGATCGGTTGGCAAACTCGTCGAAGTAATTGTGATACTGCCCAATATCGAAAAACCGGTACCTGCGTAGCCTAAAAGGCTGGTGAACCTGAAAATAGAAGCAGATTGTTTTCATATTATATAATGATTAAATTTTTTATGTCGATATAACTAGCTGTTGTTCAGAATTGTTTCGTAAACCTTTTTAACCTCTAGGGCTGCATTTTCCCACTTAAGGCTGTTTACCTCTTCTTGCCCGTATCGTTTAAAATATTTCGATAGTGCGGTGTAGTTTAGTAGCCCATAGATACTGTCTGCCATAGCATCAATATCCCAAAAGTCGACCTTGAGCGCATGCTTAAGCACCTCAGCAACCCCAGATTGTTTGGAGATTATTACGGGCACATTACTTTTCATTGCCTCAAGAGGGCTAATGCCAAATGGTTCCGATACCGATGGCATAACGTACACATCGCTCATGGCAAACATTGTGTTAACCTCATTCCCTTTAAGGAAACCGGTAAAGTGAAATTTGTCGGATATGCCAAGTTCTGCAGCACGTCTAATCATTCGGTTTAGCATATCGCCACTGCCAGCCATAACAAATCTTACGTTCTCATATCGTTGTATCACTTTGCTGGCGGCCTCAACAAAATAATCGGGCCCTTTTTGGTAGGTAATTCTTCCGAGGAACGTTACCACCTTTTCAGGAACGTTCTTAGTAACTCCTTTGCAAGGGTCGTTGCCCGTAAAGTCAACGGCATTGTGAACAGTAACAACCTTGCTTTCGGGAATTCCGTAGCGGCTAATTACGATGTTCCGAGTTAAATGGCTAACGGCAATAACCTTATCGGCCATTTGCATTCCCTGCTTTTCTATGTCGTAAACTGCTTGGTTTACATTTTCGCCGCTTCGGTCGAATTCGGTAGCATGGATATGCACAACCAGTGGTTTCCCCGAAACCATTTTGGCCGTAATGCCGGCAAGGTAAGTGAGCCAGTCATGGGCATGTATAATGTCGAATTGTTCCTTGGCAGCAATAGATCCCGCAATTATTGCATACCTTGACACCTCTTTCATTAGGTCTTTGCCATACTTGCCCGAGAATTTAAACTTATGCCATGACCTTTCCTCACTCCGATCTATCCTGTCGAGTTCGGTTTCGGAGATCAAACGCTCAAACTCTTCTGGGCCAACGTATGGTACTAGGTTTGAGCCCACTTCGAGGTAACTGATTTTTTTCCAAAACTCTTGCAAATCAACAGATATGTGACTTACATCAATATCCTCGGCCGGTACAAGTCGTACAGCCGACTGGTCCTCGTCGCCAAATGCCTTAGGAACAACAAAGGCCATATCAACATTATGCTTTGCCAATCCCCTAGTTAGCCCAAAGCAAGCTGTTCCAAGTCCGCCAGAAATATGTGGTGGGAACTCCCAGCCAAACATAAGTACTCTCATGCCAATTATTTAGGGTTTTATGTTCTTATCGTACATTCTTTTTATTCGTAACAGTTCGGCAATGCTCCATGCCTGCGATATGCATCCGTTGGGGCGTTGGGGTGGGTCACCATCGTAAACCTCGGCAATTCCACATACGCCATGCTTTGGCATATCTTCGCAAAACGAATCGAGTATCCCTTTGGCCATTGCATTAGCAGTTTTGCCGTGAATTTTGTAGTAGCCCTCAATGAAATGCCCAAGTAGCCATGGCCAAGCAGTCCCTTGATGGTAAGCCGAATCGCGAGTTGCCTGATCGCCTTCATACCTGCCAACGCGACAATATCGCCAGCCCATGCCTCTTCGATGTATTTCGGATTTTTTGGCGCTAGAGTTCTAAGCCCTTTTGGGGTGAAAAGTTCGCGGTGCACAACATCAAGTATCCCCCTTTTCATCTCGTCGGTTATGGGGCTGTATGGGAGAGAGGTTGCAAAAACTTGATTTGGCCTCACGTCGATATTCTGTCCGTGTTCGTCAACATAATCGGCAAGGTATTGCTTGCTATCTAACCAAAATGTGTTTTTAAACGACTCGGCTACTTGCTGTGCAATGGGTTGCCATTCCTTAACAAATTTATGGTCTTTAAATGTTTTGGCTAACCCAATTGTGGTCATTATTGCATTGTACCAAAGGGCATTAATTTCAACCTGATATCCGGTACGAGGAGTAACAGGTAACCCGTGTACCACGGCATCCATCCAGGTTAGCGCAACGCCCTTTTCGCCTGCCCTAATCAATCCATTGTTGTGCATTGTTATATTGAAAGGGAGTGCCCCGCTGCGATAAGCATTTAGAATACCCTTCATTTTTTTGCCGTATAGTTTCCATGTTTCCTCGTAGGTGCCCGTGTAATCTGCGTACATCTGAACGCTCCAGAAGTACCAAAGGGGAGCGTCAACTGAGTTAAAAGCAGATGAGGTTGCGTTGCCCATATTTGGGAAAAGTCCATCCTTTATTTCTTTCGACATGGTGTCGAGCACCTCTTTGCATGATTTTGGGTCGTCTATAGTTAGGGTAAGCCCAGGTAGGGCAATGAATGTGTCGCGGCCACAGCGACCAAACCAGGGGAACCCTGCAATAACTTCAGTTTTTCGGCCCCGTTTAACAATAAACTGTTGTGCTGCATTGCGCAAGCAGTTTTCCAAATTGTCTTTAGGCGGACGGCGCTTAACCTCCGCATTAAATTTTCGGGTTAGGGTGTTGGTTTGCTGCTCAGAGGTTGCTGCGGAAAAGATAATGGTTTCGCCTTTTTTTATTGGTATTTCAAAAAAACCGGGAACAAGCAAGTCTTCATGCCCTTCGTAGCCTCTCCTAATCTCTTCCATGTACTCAATGTTGTAGTACCAATCGGGTACAGCCACAAACTCGTTGGTTTTGTTTAGCTGCATATGTAGATAAGGAAAACCTTGGTATAACTTGTATTTTACCCCGTTTTGAACTTCGCGGTATCGCTTGTCGGCATACAGGTTCGATTTTGATAACTTGTGAGCATTTCGGAATGCAAGGAATGGTCTAATCCTAAGTTTTGTTGGACTATGCGCATCTAGTAGCGTGTAGCGTATCATGAACTGCTCCTCGTTGTGCACAAACAGTAGCTCCTTTTCTATTATTACACCACCAACCCGGTAGGTGATTTTTGGTAAAGGTTCGTACTCAAAGTCGATAATGTACTTATGCCCGCGTGGCTCGTAAATGCCGGGGTATCGGTGTATGCCTAAGTTAAACTCTTTGCCGTGCTGAACAATGGTTTCGTCTACCGACGATAGCAGTACGTGGTTCTCTCCGTCAAACTGATCGAGAGGAAGAACCATTAGGCCGTGATACTTTCGGGTATTACATAGCACAATGGTTGTGCTAAAATATCCGCCCGCACGATTGGTGCTAAGAATTTCCCGGTTTAGGGAGTATTCGAGGTTAACCAGTTCGCTCTTGTCAAAAACCAGATAGCTCATAAAGATAAAGTTTTGATAAATTTAACTCCTCCCTTTAAAACTATTTACCTTACTGAAGGGGAGGAGAGTGCTTGATATTGCTAGTGAAAAAGATATGTTTAGAATAAAACGCTATCCATTTGCCTATGCATAATAGACCTATACAAATTACGAAATTTTAGATATTGTTCAAATTAAATCTCTGTTATATTTTCATTATTTTTGCCGCAAACAATTGCACTAAATACATATTATACAATGATTTTGAGAGCATATAATGGTTTGACAAGCGGATTGCTGTTGGTATTTATGATTATTCTAATGGCTTCGTGTGGTGAGTCAACAAATCAAGTTAGGGTTGAAGGCGATATAGATGGAGCCTCTAATAAGATGATTTATATTCGGGAAGTTGGTCATAATGCGGTAAATGCAATTGATTCTGCTGTAGCTGATAAGCACGGCAAGTTCGAATTTATTTTAGAGACAGGGGATGTGAAGTTCATACTTTTGCAGGTATCATTTCTGGTCTTGTTCTTCTTCTTCGCTACATTCAGATATTGTTTCCTCGCCA
>CAZTFJ010000021.1:0-12367 GCA_964612255.1 uncultured Rikenellaceae bacterium
ATCGCAATACGATGTAGGAATTATTATTATTGACTATCTGCAGCTGATGACCGGTCCGGCCGAAAGTAAAGGTAGTAGAGAGCAAGAGGTTAGTACTATTTCGCGTTCGCTTAAGGCCATTGCCAAGGAGTTAAACGTGCCCATAATTGCTCTATCGCAGCTTAACCGTTCGGTTGAAACGCGAGGAGGTAATAAGCGTCCGCAGCTATCTGACCTTCGCGAATCGGGTGCTATTGAGCAGGATGCCGATATGGTGCTGTTTATTCATAGGCCAGAATACTACGGGTTTAACGAGGATGAGGAGGGTAACTCGCTTATTGGCTTGGCCGAAATTATTGTGGCTAAGCACCGTAATGGTGCGGTGGGCGATATCCGATTGAGGTTCCGTAAAGAGCAAGCCAAATTTTCTGATATTGATGATGTGGAGTTTCCTGCTTACGAGGTGGCTGGCTCAACTTCGCAAGCAGTAACCTTTGGCTCCAAAATGAATGAAGATCCTTTGCCCGCCTCGTCGGGCGATTCCGATTTCGACTTCCTAAAAGGCCCCCTTTCCGACGACGAGATACCGTACTAAAGTATCTCCATAATTTGCTTAAGGCTTAGTATTTCGTAGGTTGGTTTCAGGCTATGTGGTGTTTTTTGCGGGTTAAAATAAATTTGGCTAATGCCAAAACCTTGTGCGCCTGCAATGTCGGTTTCTATATCATCTCCAATCATAATGCTTTCGGCTTTTTGCGCGTTGGCGCTCGATAGGGCGTAACGGAATGCTTCGGGTCTAGGCTTGTGATATCCCGACATTTCTGAGGTGATAACTTTATTAAAGTATTTGTCAATTCCGCAAAGCTGCAGCTTGGTAAATTGTACCTCGTTAAAGCCATTGGTAATTATATGTAAATTATATTGGCCATATAAATAGTCCAGTACTTCTATTGAGTGAGGAATAAGCGCTGTTTTTTTTGGGCTTTCATCAATGTACTCATCTCCAATTACCGAGGCAAGAACTTTATCTTTTATGCCAAACTCTTTTAAAGTAACCTCAAATCGCTTAAATCGTAAAACCTCCTTTTTCATGGCTCCTTTTTGGTAGCTGGCCCATAGCATGTTGTTGTGCTTATTGTATGTATCAATAAAAATCTCTGGTGTTGGTATCACCTCGCTTAGCTTGTGCCTTTGGTAAATGTCCTTTAGGGTTATGCGCATATTCTGTTCAAAGTCCCATAAGGTTCGGTCTAAATCCCAAAAAATATGTTTGATTTTCTTTTCCATGTTTTCACTTTAGATTTACCTACCTCTGGCAGGTTTACTTGCGCAAAGATAACCACTTTTCAAAACTCCCTCAATTAATGCTGTTTTTGTTGATAAACAGACTGTTGTGCAATTTATTTAATAATAGTCTAATTTTCATTACCTTTGTATCGCTTAAAAATATTATAATCCTACTGAAAAATAATTATTTACACCTTTTAGCAAGGTGCTTACTTAACACTACCAATAGTTGATATTTAAAGATTTTGGATTTCAGGATGCCATAATGGATGGCATAAACGCAATGGGTTTTGAAAACCCAACACCCGTTCAGCAAAGAGCCATACCACCAATCATGGAGGGGAAAGATGTAATAGCTTGCGCACAAACAGGTACAGGAAAAACAGCTGCTTTTATCCTCCCTATAATGAGTAAGTTGGCTTCGTTACCAAGGCGGTTAAACTATACAAGCACTCTTGTTATTGTTCCCACACGCGAGCTAGCTATGCAAATTGATCAGCAGCTCGAGGGATTTGGCTATTTTGCCCCAGTTAGCTCTGTGGCTGTGTATGGAGGAAACGATAGCCAAACCTGGGATCAGCAGAGAATTGCTATACAAAATAGTGTCGATTTTATTATTGCAACTCCAGGCCGTCTCATTCAGCATATTCGTATGGGTTACGTTTCGCTCAGCAGGGTAGAGCATCTTGTGCTCGATGAGGCAGATAGAATGCTCGACATGGGATTTTTTGATGATATTATGGAGATAGTGAAGCTACTTCCCCAAAAACGTCAAACCCTGCTTTTTTCTGCAACAATGCCCGATAATATCCGAAAGCTAACCAAGAAAATTCTCACTAATCCTGTTGAGATTAATATTGCGGTATCTAAACCAGCAGAAAACATTCTACAAGCTGCATACGAGGTGGCCGATAACCAGAAAGTTAACCTATTAGCCCACTTGCTAAAAGGCAAGGAGCATGTTAAAAGCGCTATCGTTTTTGCATCAACCAAAATTAAGGTACGCGCTATCGAAAAGGCTTTGAAGGCCGAGTCGATGAGCGTGTTAGCCATTCATTCCGATTTGGAGCAGAAAAATCGCGAGGAGGTTCTCCGACAATTCCGAAATCGCAAATTTCAGATACTCGTGGCTACCGACATTATTGCCAGAGGCATTGATATTGAGGATATTGATTTGATTGTGAACTACGATGTACCCAACGACCCCGAAGATTATGTGCATCGTATTGGTCGTACTGCCCGGGCAAAATCCGATGGGGTAGCGCTTACTTTTGTAAATCGTTCCGACGGAAAACTATTTGGCCAAATTGAACAATTTCTGCAAGCCAAAATTTTTAGAATTCCAACGCCAAAAAATATTTAAACAACCCTTAAAATCAGTTAATACGCAGATAAACAGGCGCATAATCTGTTTTAATGGTGCTAATAGATTCACTCTTTACCTGCGTTGCACAACTGTTTGAAATTCAGTATGGATAATACTTTTTTTATCAAAAAGCTAACGTAACATTACTTGTATTTAAGAATGATTTATTAACGTTGCGCTGTATTTTGCCATAGTTTTTTCAGGTTGGCAACCTAAATATTAACCAATAAAGGAATGTTATGCCTTTAAAAAGAAAAATCTTAGAGCTTCAAAAGCGAAAGGAAGAGATTCTGCAGGGTGGTGGCGAAAAGGCCATTGCTAAGCAGCAGGCAATGGGTAAGCTTACCGCTCGCGAGCGGGTTATTGCCTTACTCGATGAGGATTCGTTTAACGAGTACGATCTTTTTGTTGAGCATGAAGCACGCGACTTTGGAATGGAATTCAAAGTGCTACACGGCGATGGTGTTGTAATTGGTACAGGTACCATTTATGGTGCACCCGTTGCCATTTTTGCGCAGGATTTTACTGTTGCTGGGGGATCGCTTGGGCTAATGCATGCCCGAAAGATTACAAAAATTATGGATTACGCCCTTAAAATGCGTATCCCATTAATTGGTATTAACGACTCTGGTGGAGCTCGTATTCAGGAAGGGGTTAACTCTTTAGCTGGTTACGGCGAGATTTTTTTCCGTAACACGCTTGCCAGTGGGGTAATACCTCAAATTTCGGTTATTCTTGGGCCTTGCGCTGGTGGTGCGGTGTATTCGCCTGCCCTAACCGATTTTGTGTTTACTGTCGATAACATCTCAAAGATGTTTATCACTGGGCCAGAGGTTATTAAAACCGTTCTTGGTGAGGAGATTTCGATGGAAGAACTTGGTGGAGCCCGTGTACATTCAGAGATTACTGGTAATGCCCATTTCTTTGCTGAGAGCGAAATGGAATGCTTCGATCAGATTAAGAAGCTTATTACTTACATCCCTTGGAACAATACTCGCAAAGCCCGTAAGTTTGAGCCTAAGGATCCTAAGCCTGAGTATAATATTGATGATATTGTACCCGGCGATCCAAAACAGCCTTACGATGTGCGCGATGTAATTAGGGGTATTGCCGATGATTCCGACTTCTTCGAGGTGCAAGAGTTCTGGGCTGCTAACATTGTTGTTGGTTTTGGCCGTATTAATGGCGATACCGTAGGCTTTGTGGCAAACCAACCCTTAATGCTAGCTGGTGTTCTCGATGTAGACTCTTCCGACAAAGCAGCACGCTTTATCCGTTACTGTAATGCCTTTAGCATTCCGCTAATTACTCTTGTTGACCTACCCGGATATTTGCCAGGTGTCGATCAGGAGCATGCTGGAGTTATTCGCCACGGTGCAAAAATGCTATATGCGTATAGCGAAGCAACTGTACCAAAAATTACAGTTATCCTTCGTAAAGCATACGGTGGTGGATATATTGCTATGAGTTCACGTCACCTGCGTGCCGATTTTGTATTTGCGTGGCCAGGTGCCGAGATTGCTGTTATGGGCCCCGAGGGTGCAGCCAATATTATTTTCCGCAAGGAGATAATGGAGGCCGAAGATCCTGAAAAGATGCGTAAAACTAAAGTGAACGAGTATAAAGAGAAGTTTGCTAACCCATATGTAGCCGCAGCCAAAGGGTATATTGATACCGTAATAGAGCCATCGGAGACAAGAAAACTCCTAATTCACGCTCTCGATGTGTCTGTTAATAAGGTTGTTGATAAGCCATGGAAAAAGCATGGAATTCCACCATTCTAAAAAGCTGACCTATGGAGAAAGTAAACAAGAAAAAATTAGAACCAAAAGCATCGGGTAACGGCGCTAAAACAAAGCAACCGGCCAACAAAACGCTGGTGATTGAGGGCACAAAGTACAAAACCCAAATCACTAAAAAGTATCAGATGCGGCAAAAATGGGAGGAACCTAAACTCAAAGAGTTAAAGTCATTTATCCCTGGTACCATTGTTAAGGTGGCAGTTAAGAATGGCGATAAAGTTCAACCCGGCGATTTGCTTATGGTTTTTGAAGCAATGAAAATGCAAAATAAGGTATTATGCCCTTTTCCTGGAGTTATCAAATCGGTAAACGTTAAGGAAGGGGAGCGAATTCCCAAGGGATTTGTTATTGCAGAATATGAGTAGATAAATGAACGGAGGCTTTTGCCTCCGTTTTTTTATAAACAGATTGTGTTATAATGTTGTGTAATATCAATTTTATATTACTAAAGTATTTGTTAAACAGCTAATTGATGTGCTTTAGGTATGCCGAAGTAGGACAATTTATCAAGTCCACAATTCACAAAAACATACCCTAACTTTCGTTTAGTGTCGTATATTGTTAGTATTTTTGGCTCGGATTTCTAAAAATTCTTAAATCATTACCATGGAAGTTACTGTTGATACCGCTAAGGAGCTAGGCTTACTGCCCGATGAGTTTGAAATGATAAAGCAAATTTTGGGTCGCGAGCCCAACTTTACAGAGCTAAGCATTTTTGCTGTAATGTGGAGCGAGCATGCCTCTTATAAAAATTCAATAAAATGGATTAAAACGCTGCCACGCAAGGGCGAGGCAATACTTGCCGAGGCTGGAGCCGAGAATGCTGGCTTGGTTGATTTGGGCGATGGAATGGCCTGTGCGTTTAAAATCGAATCGCATAACCATCCTTGTGCAGTTGAGCCATACCAAGGTGCGGCTACGGGAGTAGGTGGTATCAATCGCGATATTTTTACAATGGGAGCAAGGCCCATTGCACAGCTTAACTCACTGCGTTTTGGTGATATAAAACTCGACAGAACCAAATGGCACATTAAGGGTGTTGTAAAAGGCATTGGCGATTACGGTAATGCTTTTGGAGTGCCTGTTGTGGGTGGCGAGGTCTTTTTCGATGAATCGTTCAATACAAATCCGCTTGTTAACGCCATGTCGGTGGGGATTGTCGATAAAAATCAAGTTGTTTCGGCCATATCAAAAGGAGTTGGTAATCCTGTTTTTATAGTAGGTTCTTCAACTGGTAAAGATGGTATTCATGGTAGTACATTTGCATCGGCCGATATTACCGAGGATTCTGCTGATGACATCCCTTCAATTCAGGTAGGCGACCCTTTTATGGAAAAACTTCTGCTTGAGGCAAGCCTTGAGGTGATAAAAACTGGAGCCATAGTTGGTATGCAGGATATGGGAGCAGCAGGTATTATTTGCTCAACCTCAGAAATGTCGGAGAAGGGTGGATGCGGAATGAAGGTTGACCTTAGCAAGGTGCCATTGCGCCAGCAAAATATAGAGGCTTGGGAAATTCTTTTATCCGAATCGCAGGAAAGAATGCTTATTGTAGTTGAGAAGGGGCGTGAGGCCGATGTAATGGCTGTTTACGACAAGTGGGATTTGAACTGTGTCCAAATTGGAGAGGTAACCGAAGGGGGTAGGTTAGAGTTTTTCTGGCAGGGCGAAAAGGTAGCTGATGTACCAGCCGAGTCGCTTGTGCTGGGTGGTGGTGCTCCTGTTTACGATAGGGAATATCGCGAACCAGCCTATTACCAAGAGTATAAAAAGTTTGATATCAACACAATCCCAGAACCTCAGGATTTGCGGGATGTGGCAAAAATGCTAGTTAACCACCCTAACATTGCCTCAAAACGATGGGTATACGAACAGTACGATAGCATGGTGGGTACTCGCAATATGGCCACTAATTTTCCATCATCAGCAGCAGTTGTAAATGTAAAAGGAACTAATAAGGCATTGGTTTTATCGGTCGATTGTAACTCACGCTACGTTAAGGCCGACCCCGAAATTGGTGCAATGATTGCTGTTGCAGAAGCATCTCGAAATATTGTTTGCTCTGGAGGAAAACCTTTAGCCATAACCAATTGCCTAAACTTTGGTAATCCTTATAAACCTGAAATTTACTGGCAGTTTGTTCAGGCAATAAAGGGTATGGGTAAAGCTTGCGAAAAATTTGGAACCCCTGTTACCGGTGGTAATGTTAGCTTTTATAACCAATCAACTATTGGAGGGAAAGATGAAGCAGTTTTCCCAACGCCTACTATTGGTATGTTAGGTTTATTAGATAATAAAAACAATCATACCACACTTGCTTTTAAGGATAAAGGGCATATGATTTATCTGATTGGTCATTCGCATAACGACATAGCCTCGTCCGAATACCTCTACTCCTACCATGGTGTAAAGGCATCGCCGGCACCATACTTTAATTTAGATGAGGAGTATCGCGTGCAGGAGGTGGTTAGCCAGCTCATTGGGTTAAATCTGGTTCAATCGGTTAACGATGTTGCCGATGGTGGCCTATTTGTTTCGCTGGTTGAATGTGCAATCCCGCGTAATTTAGGTTTTGATATTACCACTGATGCAGAAATTCGTTCCGATGCTTATCTTTTTGGCGAAGCACAGGGCAGGGTAGTGGTATCGGTATCGCCCTCCCGTGAAACGCAATTCATTGATCATATGATGGAGAGCGGAGTACCATTTACTACAATTGGCCACGTAACAAAATCGGAGGTGAGAGTTGATGATGTTTCATTCGGGTTTATCTCTGATATGAAGCAAGAATACAATAACAAGTTAGGAGAACTAATCGTTGGCAAGTAGCCCAAAATCCCCCGACACGAATAGCAATGGTTTTGCAGTAAAGGAGCAGCAGGTCGAAGAGATGTTCAACGGCATTGCTCCCAAGTACGATTTGCTAAACCATGTGCTAAGTCTCGGAATCGACAAGCTTTGGCGCAAAAGAGTAGTTAGGGCAATTGCTAAAAATCGGCCGTCAGATGTGCTCGATGTAGCAACTGGCACAGCCGACTTGGCAATCGCATTGGCTCGGAGTTCCAGTGATGTGAATATTGTTGGGGTTGATATTGCCGAAGAGATGTTACAACACGGCAGGCTTAAGGTTGAAAAAATTGGCCTGGCTAATCGGATTACGCTAACCAAGGCCTCATCGTTGTTGCTCCCGTTTGAGGATAATACCTTTGATGCAGCAATGGTAGCCTTTGGGGTAAGAAACTTTGAAAACTCTCTTGTTGGACTATCGGAGATGCAGAGAGTTATAAAACCTGGGGGTACAATTAACGTGCTTGAGTTTACTACGCCCCGTTTTGCAATAATAAGTTGGATATATAGGTTATATTTCAGTAGGGTTTTACCTTGGGTCGGTCGCATTGTTTCGGGGCATAAAACAGCATATACCTATTTACCTGTATCTGTAAGTCATTTTAAAGAAAGGGAAGATTTTGTTGCGTTGCTGCGTCAGTCTGGGTTTATAAATGCACAATACAAACAGCAGAGTTTTGGTATATCTGCAATTTATACTGCAGTAAAACCTTAATGGGCTTTGTTTTTAGTTTTTTTTATTAGTGTATTTTAAAATATACGGGTGTGTTTAGCGTTAAAGAGACGATTTACAAGACTAAATATGGCAAAATACTTTGTTTACGTAATACTTCTATTCTTTGCCCTTAGTTGGACTGCAAATAGTTTTGCTCAGCTAAAACCCGATCCTATTCTTAACGATCCCGATTACGATTTCGATAAACGCTTGCGTTTTGGCTTTTCTTTGGGAACAAATTTTATGGATTTTCAGGTTGAGAGTAACTCGTTGCAAACCGATTCTATTTTTGTTAACAATACTGTTCTTCATCCGGGATTTAATGTAAATGTTGTTAGCGATTTTAGGATTTTACCAACGTTGCACCTCCGTTTTCTTCCTGGATTAGCTTTTGGACAGCGAGATTTATACTTTTACGACAAAAACAATCCCACAGAACCAGTTGTGATGCCAATTGAATCGTCGTTTATAGAAATGCCCTTATCAATTAAATATTCGGCTGTTCGTAAATGGAATGCTAGGCCATATCTTATCGCTGGTACTAATTTTAGGATTGATATGGCGGCATACAAAAAACTCGATATACAAGAAGGGGTGTATGTAAGGCTTATTAAGGGTGATTTTTACTATGAATTTGGTTTTGGGATGGACTTTTTCTTAACGTTTTTCAAATTCTCTACTGAAATTAAGTTCTCATCGGGATTAAGGAATGCCATTGCACCGCCCGATTATCAAAATCTTACTGATCAGGAAGTAAAGTATACCAAAGCTGTAGATTTTCTCAAATCACAAATAGTTACCCTTTCATTCCACTTTGAATAGATTACCACAATGCCCATCGAGATAGCATTAGTCTTAAGTTTGGAGCAAGCAGCTTCACCCAGCACAATTCGTAAACAAGCAGCAAAAAAGTTGGGAAGGCGAGAATCGGATGTAGGTGACGTGCGTATTATTCGTAAGTCAATCGATGCTCGCAGAGGAAAGGTTAGGGTAAACCTTGGTTTGGCAATATTTAGTAAAGGCGAGTCTGTTACCGACACAAATCATAATTTTTGCTACAACGATGTTAGTGCAAAGCCAGAGGTAATTGTTGTAGGTGCTGGCCCTGCTGGGCTTTTTGCTGCGCTACGATTGATTGAACTTGGGCTAAAACCAATAATTATTGAGCGCGGCAAGGATGTATCGAGCAGAAAGCGAGATGTTGCACAGCTTAACAGAAACACAAGTTTTAACCCCGAGTCGAACTTCGCTTTTGGCGAGGGTGGTGCAGGCACATTCTCCGACGGTAAGCTTTACACACGCTCTAAAAAAAGGGGCGATATAAATCGTATTCTAAACATTCTTCATTATCACGGTGCACAGGATGAAATTCTTTACGAGGCCCATCCCCATATAGGAACCAATGTTTTACCCAGAGTGATTTCAACAATTCGTAAAACCATTGAGCACCATGGCGGAGTATTTCAATTTAGCGCTAGGGTCGAAAATATTATTGTTGATAATTCAGATATCAAAGGAGTTAGGCTAAGCGATGGAACTCGAATTTTTGCAAAAGCTGTAATTCTGGCTACAGGTCATTCGGCTCGCGATGTTTACCAAATGCTATGGAATCAAAATGTTGTAATTGAGGGTAAACCATTTGCAATGGGCGTTAGGGTTGAGCACCCTCAGCCGCTTATCGATTCAATTCAATACCATGGAATCGACAGGGGAGATTTTCTTCCGGCCGCTAGTTACAAATTAGTACAGCAGGTTCAGGGGCGGGGCGTGTATTCTTTTTGTATGTGCCCGGGCGGTTTTATTGTTCCGGCAGTATCGTCAAATAACGAAATTGTCGTTAATGGAATGTCGCCATCGCTCAGGAATTCGCCTTGGGCTAACTCTGGAATTGTAGTTGAAGTTAGGTTAGAGGATTTGATTGGTTATGAGCAGGATGGGCCGTTGGCTGGGTTGCAATATCAAAAGTATTTGGAACAATTAGCATACAAGAATAGCGAGGGCCAAGGAGTGGTGGCGCCTGCGCAAAGGCTCGATGATTTTGTGGCAGGTCGCGTTTCTTCCTCGTTGCCCAAGTGCTCTTACCATCCGGGAATTACTGCATCGGCAGTGCACAATTGGTTGCCCAGCTCAATTGCTAGCCGTTTGCAAGAGGGCTTTAAGCACTTCGATAGAAAGATGAAAGGTTTTATAACCAATGAAGCAACTGTTGTGGCGCTCGAGTCGCGCACTTCGTCGCCGGTTCGAATACCCCGCAACCCTGAAACGCTTCAGCATATACAAGTGCGTGGTCTTTTCCCCTCAGGCGAGGGGGCTGGTTATGCCGGAGGCATTGTGTCGTCGGCAATTGATGGGGAACGTTCTGCAGAGGCAGTTGCGCAGTATATTGGTATTAAATAGTTCGTCGCCTAAACTCAGAGCATACAATGGCTGTGGCCATTGCCACATTTAGCGATTCGCTAGTATCGCCTTGCTCTACAAAGCTAGGGATGGTAATCTTTTCTGAAATCAAATTTTCAACCTCTTTTGATACTCCTTTACCCTCATTCCCCAGAACTACTATTCCATTTTTTTGCAGATTGTGAGTGTATATATTTGCCCCACTCAGAAAAGTTCCATAAACTGGCATCTTAGCAATTTTTGCCTCAGCAATGGTATCCAGAAGATTTGTGTAAATAACCTTAACGCGTGCTATGGCACCCATTGTTGCTTGTACTACTTTTGGGGCAAAAGCATCGGCGCAATCCGGTGAGCAAATTATCTCGTTAATGCCAAACCAATTGGCTAATCGAATAATTGTTCCCATATTACCTGGGTCTTGAACCCCATCTAGGGCAAGAGTTAGGTTGCTTACGCTTTGGTTGATTGTGAAACGATATTCGGGTATGGGGCACACAGCCAGAACTGGCGAAGGTGAAGTTAAACCGCTAATGCGTCCCATTTCCTTTGTTGATATTTCCGTGTAGCTTTGGTCGTGAATCCTTTTGTTGAAATCCCATTCGGGGGTATAGTAAATACTGTTGATTTTTAACGACGATGCAATCAAATCGCTAACCAGTCGATGTCCCTCAGCAACAAATAAACCCGACTGCTTTCGTTGTTTTTTTTGCTGCAACGATTTTATAAATTTTATTGTATTTGCGGTTAACATGCTTAATAATTTAGGCAAACCTACTACTTTTTTTGATGAAATAACACTATCTGTTGCTTTATGGCATTTTTTATGTTGCAGGAAATTTGGCCAAAACCAGCGCTTTATCAATGCTATTTATTATCTTTCACACGCCAATTAAGTCACAACTGGGATAATGTTTTTAAGCTAAATGCAAAAATATTTCGCTTACCATTTCAAAACCAAACGTAGGAAAATACCTCTCCTATTAGTTTTTGTGCTTTTCATATCATCTTGTAATATTACTAAAAATATACCCCAAGATCAGTATCTGCTCGATAAGGCAGAGGTGGTTATCAACGAAGAGAGTAAGGATGAAGTACGCGAGAGCGAATTAAGCCGCTATGTTAGGCAAAAGCCAAATAAACGGGTGCTTATGTTTAGGCTACACCTAAGGCTGTTTAATATGGCAAATCCGCAAAAGAGTAAGGGTATAAGCGGAATGCTGCGTAAAATTGGCGAAGAACCAGTTGTTCTCGATACATTTCAAACAAAGCAAACCGTTACTAATTTAGAAAAATATCTTGAGAGTAAGGGTTTTTATAATGCTCAGGTCTCCGATACTACAAAATTTGGCAAGCAAAGGGCAACCGTTGAGTATAAAATTAATCCAGGATCACCCCACCGAATTAGAGACATTGACTATGCAATTGAGGACTCGCTCATAAGAGCATTGGTGTTTGAGGATACAATTAATAGTTTGATAAAAAGGGGGCAACGGTTCGATATTGATATTCTTAGGAATGAGCGTGCTCGTATTGAGGGTAGGCTTAGGGAACAAGGTTACTTTTTCTTTTCGCGCGATTATATAACCTTCTCTGCCGATACTAGTTTGAATGATAAAATGGTAGATTTAGATCTGGTTATCCGTAACCGCTTTATTCGCAACGAATTTGGCGAGCGAATTGTTCAAAAATACAGAAAGTACGAGATAAGCAATGTTTATATTTACACAAATTACGATCCCGTTGAGTTCTTCTATCTGCAGGAAGAAAACTTTTTGGATACAACTTTTTACGACAATCAAAACTTTATTTACTCCTTTACCCCAGGTGTAAAGTACAAAACGGTTAGCAACGCTAACTTATTACGTCCCGGACAGCTATATTCAGAAAGCATAGTTGCAAAAACACGCGATAACCTGAACTCGCTAAGGCTATATAGGGCCGTTAATGTTTTTTTTCGCGAAGATGAGGATTCGG
>CAZTFJ010000021.1:12400-14672 GCA_964612255.1 uncultured Rikenellaceae bacterium
CAATGCAGAAGATTCTGTAGTTCAAGGAAAGCAAAATTGCTACATACAGCTTACACCGCACACACTGCAAAGCTACCAAATCGATTTGGTGGGAACCAACACGGCATCAGATGTGGGTGTCGAAGGTAATCTAAGCTATCAGCATAAAAATCTTTTTAAGGGTGCAGAGGTTTTCGATACCAAACTTAGAGGGATGGTTCAGTTCCTTTCGGGTGAACAGTTTTCAAGAGGTTCATATGAACTGGGAGGTTCGGTAGGTTTAAATTTCCCCAGATTTCTTGGCCCTTTTGGGGGTAAAATTTCCGACAACCGCTATTCACCCCGAACTCAGGTTACAGCATCATACAACTTTCAGGATCGACCAGAATATACCCGTACCCTGGCCGGTATGAATTATAGCTACACATGGCGTTCGCAAACCCGCTTTTCCCATACTTTTACACCAATTGAAATTAATGTTATTAATTTGCTGGCCATTTCCGATGATTTTTGGGAAAAGATAAAAGATCGCTATGAGGCCAATAGTTATCGGAACCAGCTAGTAACGCTAACCGGATATAACTTCATTTTTTCAAATCAGTCTTCGTCTAATAGCAACTACTCCGTTTTGCGATACAATTTTGAGGTGTCGGGTAATATTCTAAATGGTATCTTTAGCGTATTAAAGGTACCCAGAGTAGATGGCGCTTACCAAATTTTTAATACAAACTTTTCGCAGTTTGTTCGATCCGATATCAATTATGTTTTTAATCAGGTAGTTGACGAGAATAATACTTTAGTTTACCGCCTATACGCAGGTGCTGGTTTACCTTACGGTAATTCGGCGGCTTTGCCGTTTGAAAAGAAATACTTCTCAGGTGGGTCAACAGGAGTTCGCGCCTGGAACGCACGAGGCTTAGGGCCTGGTTCTTACATCGAAAACCAGCTGCAATTTCCAAATCAAACTGCCGACATAAAGTTAGAGGCAAACTTCGAATACCGATTTAAGTTAGTATGGTTACTCGAGGGTGCTCTATTTGTTGATGCTGGAAATATTTGGGCTATCTCATCCAACGATGATCGTCCGGGAGCAGTTTTTAAACCCGATTCCTTTTACAAGGAAATAGCTCTTGGAACAGGTGCTGGTATGCGCATGAATCTTGGCTTTTTTACCATTCGTTTCGATATGGGTTTAAGGGTGTATGACCCGGGAGTTTATTACATAGAGGATGAACAGCTGAAGCAGAATGTTTATCATTGGATACCCTTCGACAGACCTTATAATCGCAACGACATTAAATTCCATTTTGGTATTGGTTACCCATTCTAGCAGCTGATATTTCCCCGTTGTTATTACCTTCTGATTGCTTGACTTTCATCAAATTTAGTTTTAGCTTTGTGTGAAACAACCTAAAACAAAAACCAATGGATTTTAATAGAATTACCGATTTGCTTGGTAGCCGAGCCAAAATTGTACTTGATCATAAGTGCACTACCATTTCAAAGGACAACCTTCATCTTCCCGGCCCCAATTATGTCGATAAGGTGGTATCGCAGTCAAACCGATCGCCAAAAGTATTACGCAGCTTGCAAACCCTGTTTAGTGGGGGTAGGTTAGGCGGAACGGGTTATCTTTCTATTCTGCCTGTCGATCAGGGTATTGAGCACTCGGCTGGGGCTTCGTTTGCACCAAACCCTATCTATTTCGATCCCGAAAATATTGTTAAGTTGGCCATTGAGGGAGGTGCAAATGCAGTTGCTTCTACATTTGGGGTTTTAGCTAGCGTGTCAAGAAAGTACGCCCATAAAATCCCCTTTATTGTGAAATTAAACCACAACGAGCTCTTAACATATCCAAATAAATACGATCAAATTATGTTTGGATCCGTTGAAGAGGCTTGGAATCTTGGAGCCCTTGCAGTGGGTGCTACCATTTACTTTGGGTCGGAGGAGTCTAACAGACAAATTGTTGAGGTAGCCCAAGCTTTTGAGTATGCTCATAAGCTGGGAATGGCCACCGTTTTATGGTGTTACTTACGGAATACTGATTTTAAAAAGGATGGAACCGATTACCATGTAGCTGCCGATTTAACGGGACAGGCTAACCATTTGGGAGTAACTTTACAAGCCGATATTATTAAGCAGAAGCTGCCAGAGACCAACGGAGGGTTTAGTGCAGTTGGATTTGGTAAAACGCACGATAAGGTTTACAGCGAACTTACAACTGATAACCCTATTGACCTAACCCGTTACCAAGTAATGAATTGTTTTAATGGAAGGGCCGGGCTAATCA
>CAZTFJ010000022.1:0-4130 GCA_964612255.1 uncultured Rikenellaceae bacterium
GAAAAGATTTTTATCGAGAACCGAATATACATAACCATCGAGGAGTGCGAAACCTGGGAATCGGTAATCGAAACCATTGACAAGGGCCTTGATCCATTCAAAAATGTCCTGCGCCGTGAGGTAACTCGTGACGACATTGTTAAGCTTACCGAAATTAAAATTAAGCGTATATCTAAGTACGATGCATTTAAGGCCAATGAGCAAATAAAGGGGCTCGAAGAAGAGATGGAGGAAGTGAAAAACCACTTGGCCAACATAGTAGATTATGCTATAAACTATTTTCAGCAAATTAAGAAGAAGTACGGTAAGGGGCGTGAACGCAAGACCGAAATTCGCAGTTTCGATACCATAGAAGCAACCAAAGTGGTTGTAGCCAACGAGAAACTTTATGTTAATCGTCAGGAGGGTTTCTTTGGCATAGGGCTTAAGAAGGATGAGTATGTTGGTGAGTGTTCCGATATCGACGAGGTGATTGTAATCCTTAAAAATGGCAAGTACGTAATTACCAAAGTGTCGGATAAAGCGTTCTTTGGAAAAAATATCTTGCATATTTCGGTATTCAAGCGTAACGATTCTCGCACTACATACAACGTGCTTTATCGCGATGGCCGAAATGGTGCAATTATGATGAAACGTTGCGCCATTACAGGTGTAACGCGCGACAAGGAGTACAACATAACCAAAGGTACTGAAGGTTCCGAAATACTGTACTTGAGTTACAACCCCAACGGCGAGGCAGAAGTGCGTAAGGTATTCCTTAAGCCCCGCCCAAGGCTTCGTAATCTGATAATGGAGTTGGATTTTAGCCAGATTGCTATCAAAGGACGTCAGTCGCAAGGGAATATTTTTACCCGTTACGCCATTCATAAAGTAAATGTTAAGGAGAAGATTGGAAGTACTCTGGGGGGGATTAAGGTTTGGTTCGACTGGGATGTGTTTAGAATTAACAACGACGGCAGAGGCGAACTGATTGGCGAGTTCCAGTCCAACGATAGGCTTTTGGTAATTACTAAGGATGGCGATTACTACCTCTCGGGATACGACCCTAGCACACACTTTTCCGATAATATTCTCAGAATTGAGAAGTTTGAAGAGGAGAAGGTTTTCTCTGCCACATATTTCGATGGGGAGCAAGGTTTCTTCTATCTTAAGCGTTTTACCTTTGAACCAACCGATAGGGGGCAAAGCTTCATTTCCAACGGAAGCAAGTCGTACCTGCTTGAGGTTAACGACGATAAATACCCTTGCCTAATGGTTACCTTTGGGGGCAAAAATTCCAGCAAAGATCCTGAGCAAATTGATGTTGAAGAGTTTATTGGTGTTAAAAGTCACAAGGCAAAGGGCAAGCGTATTTCTAGTTTACAGGTAAAATCGGCCAAATTTATTGAGCCTTTACAAAAGGAGCCAGAAGAAACAGAAGAGGAAGAGGTTCCGCACGATCAGAATTTGGATAAGGATGCTAATGAGAATGGTGATAGCGCATCGCAGATGACACTTGAACTGTAAGATATACAACCATAAAAATTATTGCCCAATGAAAGTGTTTCTAATTGGATTTATGGCCAGTGGCAAAACAACGCTCGGCGAAGAACTTGCCAAAGTTTTAGGATACGCTTTTATCGATTTAGACCAGTACATTGTTGACAGGGAGGGGAAATCAATAAAAATGCTATTTGACCTTTACGGGGAAGATAAGTTTAGAGAAATTGAGAATAATGCGCTACGAGAAGTATCGTCAATAACAGGTGATGTTGTGGTAGCATCGGGTGGCGGTACATCTTGCTTTTATAACAGTGTTGATTTCATGAACAAGCATGGGGTAACCGTTTATCTACGTGCCGAGGTTGACGAATTGCTCGCCCGATTAATATCCTCAAAAACAGAAAGACCTTTGCTGTGGGGAAAAAGCAAGGATGAACTTAACCAGTACATTATTCGTGTACTTGATGAGCGCAAAAAGTATTACGAAAAGGCAAAAATTACTGTGCAGATTAAAGATGCGGATGTTTCCTCGCTAGCCGATACCATTAAGGCTGCATGCGTGTAACTTATTGTTAGCCTAAGCCAATTTTACATTATTCAATGCTAAAGTTAACGCTATGCGTGTTGCCCTTGTCGTCAACCAGCGTAAGGGTGTAGTAGCCCTCAGTTGGACTTAGCGCCATTTTATGAAACTCCTGAGTTGAGCCCAAAAACTCATTATTCAAATGCCAGTATATTGTGGCATCCTCACGGCTGTGGGCTACTTCAAAAATAGTTTGAGTGGGTTTACCGTCAAAATCTCTGGGGATAAGTATTCTGGCTTTTTCAATTCGTGGGTAAAGCAAAGCCATAGGGCTGCGATCCAATTCTGGTTCACAGCCGGGTAGGTATGGTGGCAGGGGTTTGTACCGCGAGTTTTTGGTTTTGTAGTACCACTCCATAGCAGGAGGCAATACAAACCAACTCTCAGCTTGCATATCTGTTATACTTGTGCACTTGTCGGTAACCCTATGCGTTTTTTGCTTGTTTAAATGTATTAGCTTGTGGTAGGGACATGCACCTGTTTCCAACCCTTTAGCAGGAATCCAAACAGTATCAACGGGGGTGCAAATTGCCGATGCTCTGTGTCCGCTTTGGCGGCAAATGGGCACGCGCACCATATCATCCACTGGGCGCTCAAACCAACCCGATGAGGGTAACAGCCCAAATAAGTCGAACATGATAGGCGCCGCGGCTGTTACCCCGGTTAGGTTTGGTCGTCCCTCGCCGCTGGCATTGCCCACCCAAACAGCAACAACGTAGCGCGGATTTAGCCCAATGGCCCAAGCATCGCGGTGTCCAAAACTTGTTCCTGTTTTCCATGCAACCGACCGCGATGAGGCGAAGTATTGCCAACCAGCCTGCTCGTCGGGGCGGGCAACTTCTTTCATGGCCTCAAAAGTAAAGTACAGTGCCGATGCGCAAAGCGCTGTGTGCTCGGTAAGCGTGCTGCGTTTTTTATTATTGTTGATATTAGTGTAGCGTGGTGGAATGTAGTTATTGCTAAAATATCTGCTTTGGTTGGGTCTGTAGTTTTTTAAATCTCTGGCCATTGCAGCATAAATGCCTGCCAAGTCCCATAGCGTAGCCTCTGCGCCACCTAGAATTAGCGATAGCCCATAGTCACTGGCGGGTCGTGTTAGGGTGGTTAGCCCTAGCTTTTTCAGTTTAAGGGTAAACCGTTCCACCCCGTATTGTTGGAGCATTCTTACCGCAGGTATATTTAGCGAGCGTGCAATGGCTCTCGATGCTGGAACGGCACCATCGTACCCAGGGTTAAAGTTTTTTGGCGAGTAGCCTCCAATTTGAGTTGGGATATCGGCAATAAGTGTTTTAGGTAGAAGCATCCCGTCATGTAGCATTGCAGCATAGAGCAAAGGCTTAAGAATGCTGCCTGTGCTCCGGGGTGCGGTAATAATATCAACATGATTGCCCTGGCTGCTCTCTTGCACGTTGCCAACATATGCAATGGCGCTGTTGTTATCAATATCAATAATAACTGCTGCTGCATTGTGTATTTGGTTTGCAGCCAGCCTTTTGTGATGATTTAATAAGATTTTATTGGCTCTTTGCTGTAGCCTATTGTTAATTGTTGTTTGCAAGGTTTGTCCCTGCAATCCCTCTTTAATTGATCGCGAAAGTAGGTGAGGGGTTAGCGGTGGTAAGGGCTTGGGCTCGTTAGGTAGCGGCTCTTGTATCGATAGGTTGTAGGTTATGCTATCGAATAAACCCTTTTGCAGTAGCCTATTAAGCAATTTATTGCGTTTGTCTTCTAGGGCATTCCTGTTGCGTCCAGGATGCACCAGTGCAGGGGCGTTGGGAAGTACGGCTAGCGTAGCCGATTCGGCCCAGCTAAGTTCACTTGCTGATCGCCCAAAGTAGCGCCAAGCTGCTGCATCAACGCCAACCACATTGCCGCCAAAGGGTGCGTTCGATGCGTACATAGCCAGTATGTGCTTTTTACTTGTGCTTAATTCTAATCGCAGCGCAAGGGTAGCCTCAATTATCTTTTCCCAAAACGTTCTGGGCTTATCGTTACGGTACAGCCTAACCACTTGTTGCGTAATTGTGCTGCCGCCCTGCACAACCCGCTTTGCCTTTATGTTGTT
>CAZTFJ010000022.1:4140-14515 GCA_964612255.1 uncultured Rikenellaceae bacterium
GTGCAATTGCCACAGGATTTATCCCTGGGTGGTAGAAAAAATATCTGTCCTCAAACTCAATAATGCAATTGGCAAATTTTGTGGGTACGCTATCGTTATGCGGAAATCTGTACTGCTCATCGTCGGCAATAGATGCTGCTAGTAGCGAGCCATCGTTGGTTAAAAGCACAGTGCTGGTGGGATTTTTAAATGCTGGTTTACTTATGGCAGCAAAAAGTGTAAGCATGATTAGACAAAACAAAATTATGCCCCAAAGTTTGCTGTGTGTTTTAATCGATTTGGTAAGTATAGTAATGCTTTTGCCCATTTAAACTTAAGTGCTATTAAGGCTTAAAGATAGATTTATTAGAGCGATTTTTTAATGCACAATCAACAATTTGTATGGCGTTGCGGTTACTGCCCAATTAGCTACCTTTGCACAACCTAATTTTTATATGAGTATCCTGCCCATAAATAAGTGGTTTCCCCAGCCAGTTAATCATCCACTAATCATTGCTGGTCCTTGTAGCGCCGAGACTCGTGAGCAAGTTTTGCAAACGGCTGGTGCCGTAGCAGCACTAGGTAAAGTTGATGTTTTTAGGGCTGGAGTGTGGAAACCCCGTTCACGGCCTGGAACATTCCAGGGCATAGGTAATGATGCCCTTACTTGGCTTGCCGAAGCTAAGAGCCAAACTGGACTACTACTTGCAGTTGAAGTGGCAACTCCGCAGCACGTTGAGGCTGCCCTTAAAGCCGGTGTCGATTTATTTTGGGTTGGGGCTCGAACATCATCAAATCCTTTTTCTGTTGATGAGCTCGCTTCCGCTATGGCGGGAATTGACAGGCCAGTACTAGTAAAAAACCCTATTCATCCCGATTTAGATTTATGGTTAGGTGTAATTGAACGTTTTGCCAAAGCAGGTGTAACTCGGCTGGGCGCAATTCATCGAGGGTTTTCCCCGTTCCAAAAATCAATGTATCGCAATGTGCCCAAGTGGGAGGTGGCCATCGATTTAAAATCGATTTTACCCGAGCTACCCATAATATGCGACCCCAGCCACATATCGGGTAATCCCGAATTAATTCGCGAGGTGGCACAAAAGGCCCTCGATATATCGATGGATGGGCTAATGATTGAATCGCACATAAACCCGGCTAAGGCGCTAAGCGATGCAAAACAGCAGGTAACCCCTGCTAAGCTAAACGAGATACTCAGCGCCCTTTCATATCGTAAGGTTGTTCCTACGGCAACCGAGGCTATCGATTTGCTTGAATCGATGCGCGAAAAGATTGATTCACTTGATTTGCAGCTGCTCGAACTGCTTGCCCAGCGGATGGAAATTAGTAGGCAAATTGGCGATTACAAGCTAAAAAATAACATTGCCATTATGCAGCTACGACGCTGGGAGGCAATGATTCAGCTGCGCGTTGAGGTGGGGCGAAAGTTGGGGCTATCGACAGAGTATGTAAAAGACCTGCTGCGGTTGGTTCACAAAGAATCAATCCGCAAGCAGGCCGAAATAATTTCTCCCAACGAACAGGATGATAACAAGGCTTAGGCCTCGGTGATTTTGTATTCGTATCCTTCCATTATAGGATTTGAGAGTACTTTTGAGCAGGCTTCGTTTACCCTTTCCATTGCAACTTCTTTGGTGGGAGCTTCAATCTCAAGCGTTATGTGTTTCCCTATCCTAACGTTTGATACCTCGGTGTAACCAGTGTTCTGCATAACCATTCCTACAGCTTTCCCTTGAGGATCTAGCAAGGCCTTTAGGGGCATCACGTTTATTTCGGCAATAAATTTCATACTGATTTTCTTTTTTTGTTAGCGCAAAATTATAAAAAAGGTCGAAAAGTAATGCACATTCCTTTCATAAAGAATGTAACTTGTATCAGTTTGCCACAAAAATTTTTTACCTATAAAATATGTGAGTTAGTGTAAATCTATGTTTAGTGAAAGGTAATCTTTATATATTTATGGGAATTGTAAAACGTTAAGTATGCCACAACATCAGAATATAATTCAGGAAAGAGCAACTATTCAGCTTGAAATGAGAAAATTTGTTGCCCCAGAATACGTTTTTGGGGTTGATGCTCGCCATTTAGCCAGTAACTACTGTAAGCAGCTAGGTGGTAAAAAGGTGTTTGTGGTTACCGATTTGGGCATTGAGAATACGCCTTGGCTAGCCGAACTCAAAAATAATCTTTTACAAAACAATCTGGAAGTGATCGTTTTTTCCTCGGTGTCACCTAATCCCCGAGATTTTGAGGTGATGCAAGGTGCCGATTTGTATCGTAGCTCGGGTTGTAATATTATACTGGCTCTTGGTGGTGGTAGCGTTATGGATTGCGCCAAGGGTATTGGTATTGTATCAACCAATCGTAAATCAATTGATAAGTTCGAAGGGGTTGATAAGATAGGTGTCCCTATGCCCCCGCTAATTTGCATTCCTACTACTGCAGGAACTGCTGCGGACCTCTCGCAATTTGCTATTATTAATAGGATTGACCAGAGATATAAGATGGCTATTATAAGCAAGGCAACTGTTCCCGATGTGGCGCTTATCGACCCTGTTGTGCTTACTACTATGGATGGTTTTTTAACCGCTTGTAGCGGAATGGATGCCCTTTCGCATGCATTTGAGGCATATGTTTCCAATGCGAGTTCGGCTTTTACAGATTTGTATGCCCTTGAGGCTATTGGACTAATTAATGCCAATCTGCTCGATTCAATCCAAAAACCAGACGATATTCAGCTTCGAGGGAGGGTTATGCTGGCCAGCTTGTATGCCGGGTTAGCTTTTTCTAACGCAAGTTTGGGCTGTGTTCACTCCCTTGCACATAGTTTGGGGGGATATCTCGATTTACCCCACGGTGAGTGCAATGCCATTTTGCTGCCTCATGTAGTAGAATATAATTACAACGAGGCAGCTGTAAAGTATAACACCATTGCACAAAAACTTGGGATTAGTGTTAGTGGTAACTCATTGCCACAAGTAAAAAAAGAGTTGGTTCAGTATTTAGCCGATTTTCGTAAAAGCGCTGGTGTTAATTCAACCCTAAGGGCAAAGGGGGTAACTCCCGATCTGGTAGGTGTTTTGGCCAATAAGGCCATTAACGACCCCTGTAACGCAACTAACCCCAGGGTTCCATCGCAAGGCGATTTGACTGCAATATACTCCGAAGCAATATAGCGTATGGAAAACAATTGGGAAGATTATAGGAAGAAAATTATTGGCCTTAGCGATACATCTATCAAAAAGAGTTACTATCCTGAGCTGCAGGCTAAGGTTAGTGCTCTAGAAACCAATCAGCAGAATTTAACTGCAATACTCCATAGTATCAGCGATAGTATCGTTATTCATACTGTCGAAGGGAATTTGCTTCTAATTAACAAAAGGGCAGAGGAGTTGCTGGGTGTATTAAACTCGGAAGTTGAATGTAAATGCCTGTTAGATTTTTTTAATCCTGAGCTAAATCAAAAAGAAGTAGTTTCCATATGGAACAGAGCCATTGAAGGCGATACCAAAGTTTATGAATGGCAAATTGTTCAAAAGCACACCGGCCAAATAATTGATGTGCAAATTTCTGTTAGCCCAATAATTTGGAATAGTAAAAAGGCATTGGTTGCCGTAATACGCAATTTTACTGAACGTAAAAGGTACGAGGAGGAGCTTCTGCAGTCGCGCGAGGCGCTTAAGGCTAGCGAGGAGAGATTTAGAAGCATTGTTGAGCTGTCGCCCGATGGTATTTTTACAATCTCTTTCAGCGGTGTAATCATATCGGTTAACAAGGCTTTTCTGAATTTATCTGGATTTGGCAAAGAATTTTTTGTGGGCAAGCATTTTTTGTCTATCCCATCAATACTAAGGGAGGATGTACCAACCTACCAAAAGCTTTTTGAGGATGCCTTAAGAGGTGAACTAGATAGGACTTTTGACCTTAAATGGACTCGTATAAATGGTGAGTTGTTGTATGGGCAAGGTAGGGCCGTAGCCATAGTTAAGGGCGATGAGCGTTTTGTTCAGGTTGTGATTAGAGATGTTACCGAGAGAAAGAATTCTCAGAAAAAGCTCGAAGCCAGCGAGAAGAGGTACGATTTGGCCATGCAGGCTGTTAATGATGGAGTGTGGGACTGGAACCTGCAAACTGGCTATGTTTATTTCGATAAACGTTACTACTCCATTGCCGGGTATTCACCTAACGAGTTTCCACACGATCTTAAAGAGTGGGAGAAAAGAGTTCACCCCGATGACTTGCCTTCTACTATGAAAGAAATTGAGTCGAAACTCCATAAGGACTCCGAAGGGTTTGATGTGGAGTTTAGGTTTTTGCGTAAAAACAATTCCTGGATGTGGATACGTGGAAGGGGTAAGGTGGTGGAGTGGGATGATAATGGTGAGGTTGTACGTATAATTGGTACCCAGTCTGATATTACAGATAGAAAAAATCTTGAGGTTGAAATCCAAAAGTATCAAGAAAACTTGGAGAACCTTGTGAAATCGCGTACCGAAGAGTTAGAGGCTGCCAACGAGGAGCTAACATCTATAAACGAGGAATTGTACTACCAAAGAACCCAGCTGCGCGAAGCCTTGGAGAAACTTCAAAATGCTCAAAAGCAGCTAGTGCTCTCCGAAAAAATGGCCTCGTTGGGAGTGTTAACCTCAGGTATTGCACATGAAATTAACAACCCAATTAATTTTATTAGCAGCGGTGTGGTTGGTCTCGAAATGGAATTGAATGATTTGATTGCTGCTGTTCGGAAGTATTCAAATGCTATTAAAGAGAATGGCACTCCTAAAGGCCTTGCCCTTGTCCAACAAGTAGAAAAGGGTTATAATATAGAGCGTACCCTTGAGGTGGTGCCAAAACTAATACAATCAATTCGTACAGGTGTCGATCGTACCATATCAATAATAAAGGGGCTAAGAACTTTTGCTCGGCTCGACGATGAGAATAAATCCGTTGCAAGCCTAAACGAACTTATTGATTCTGCCCTAACCATACTGCATAACCAGTACAAGCATAGTATTACCGTACGAAAGAATTTGTACCCCAACGATTCGATTACCTGTTTCCCCGGTAAGTTGGGGCAAGTGTTCCTTAATATCCTTGTAAATTCAATTCAGGCCATTGAAGGTGAAGGCGCCATAGAAATATCTACATCTTTCATTGAGGAAGAGTCCAAGTACAAAATTGTTATTAGCGATACAGGAAAGGGTATTCCTGCCGGAATGGAACAACGCATTTTCGATCCATTTTTTACAACCAAACCTGTTGGAATTGGAACCGGATTGGGGCTTTCCATAGTTCACGGGATAATAATTGATCACAATGGAGAAATTAGCGTGGTTTCTGAAGAGGGGAAAGGGGCCGAGTTTACTATTTTAATACCAAAATCATAAGGCGTGAAAAAGTTGCTCTACGTTGACGATGAACAAGACAACCTATTTACCCTAGAGGTTGCAGTGAGAAACTGGTTCGATGTGGTGACTCTTGATAATCCGTCCAGCGCGTTGGATGTTATAAGGAATGAAAATATTAGGGTACTCGTAACCGATCAGCGGATGCCTGGGATGACAGGGCTTGAACTGGCTAAATTGGTTCAAGACCAGTTCCCTTCTGTTATTATAATAATTCTAACCGCATACGACGATAACGAAACAATGCTCAAAGCCCTTAATCAGGGTGGTATTTTTCGCTATTTGCTTAAACCTTGGAGTATTCATGATTTAAAGCAAACCCTCGATAGCGCTTTCGAGGCATTTGAGTTAAGACGAAAAAATATTAACCTTATCAACGATTTGGTTGCTCAGAATAAGAAGATTCAGCGTGCTTACGATGAGATTAGCATCCTTAAGGAGAAACTTGAGGTGGAAAATATACAGCTTAAAGACGAGTTTTTAGGCCAAAGTTTAGCCCCCGAAATTATTGGTAACAGCAAAGCAATTCGTTCGGTTTTTAAGGAAGCTTTGCAGGCGGCAAAATCTAACTCATCGGTTTTGCTACTTGGCGAAACTGGAACTGGCAAGGAACTGTTTGCTAAAGCAATTCATAACCATAGCTCACGAAAAGATAAGTTGCTGGTTAAGATTAGCTGTGCTGCTATACCCGAAACCTTAATCGAAAGTGAACTTTTTGGGCACGAAAAGGGTGCCTTTACAGGAGCCCATAAATTGAAGTATGGCAAGTTTGAAGTTGCCCACAGGGGTAGCCTGTTCCTCGATGAAATTGGCGAATTGCCTTTGGCCATGCAGCCAAAACTCCTAAGAGTACTTCAGGAGGGTGAATTTGAGCGTATTGGAGGGAATAATCTAATTTCTACTGATTTTAGGCTAATTGCTGCCACAAATAGAGATCTTGAGCAGGAGGTGGCTAATGGTGCGTTTCGTAGCGACTTGTACTACCGTCTTAATATCTTGCCAATATTTATCCCCCCTTTGCGTAACCGCAAAGATGACATACCTCTAATTGTTGAGCATTTTGTGCTGGTGCTAAATCGTGAGCTGGGTAAACATATTACCTCAGTACCAAAAAAAGTTATGGATAGGCTAATGCAGTACGATTGGCCTGGTAATGTGAGGGAACTTAGCAATGTTATTGAGCGTGCGTATGTGCTTAATCAAGGCACTAAACTTAATGTGGGTAGCTGGTTCGATAGTGCCATACGTTCAGCAAAAGTTGAGAGCGATATTGTATCTCTGTCCCAGAATGAGAAGTTGCACATCTTGCAGGCTTTAAAGCAAACTGGGTGGAAAATTAGAGGCCAGCAAGGGGCCGCCAAATTGCTCGACATAAAGCCCACAACCCTTGAGTCGCGAATGAAAAAACTTGGTATTACTCGCCCATATTAATCCCCATTATATCGTGTATGTACGAAATATCGTACTTATAATTCTTTTTTTGTAATCTTATTCTAGTGGTTAAGTAGTACATAGTCAGCATTATACTAGTTTTGGTACGGTAAATGATTTCATTTGGCCTATGAAATCAAATTAAACAAACCAAATTAATCAGGAGGATACGATTATGAGACTAAAAGATTTAAAAATAGGAACTCGCCTAAATATAATAATGGGAGGATTCCTTATTGTAGCATTTGCCGTTTTTGGTATCTACGTTAATGTAACGTTACAAGACCAAATTATTACTACTACCGACGATAGAATGACAGAGCAGGTAAAAGATTTGGTTGAGGTTATAAACGTTGAACTGCAGGGCAATAAGGAGAAGGTTGCCATTTCGTTAAATTTGGCAAGTAATTATTTATATCGTCAGGGCGATATTGTTGAATCGCCCGATGAACTTGTATCTTACAGCGCAACAAACCAATCAACCGGCGCTAGATCAACAGTTAATGTTAGCAAATGGTATTTAAACGACCAACAGCTTCAGAATAGTGTTGATGTTGTTGATGCCATTAGCAGTATGGGTGTGGCCACTGCCACCATTTTTCAAAGAATACCGCAAGGCTTTCTTCGGATTTCTACCAATGTAAGGGCAAGCGATGGGAGTAGAGCAATTGGTACATTTATTCCAATGGATAGTCCTGTTGCTCAGGCAGTAGATAGGGGGCAAACATACACTGGGCGCGCTTGGGTAGTAAACGATTGGTACCAAACTGCATACGAACCCATCAGAATCAATGGGGAGGTTAAGGGGATGATTTATGTAGGTGTGCCCGAAAAGGACTTAAATCACATTTCTGAAATATTTAACGAAAAGAAATTCTTTGATACGGGTTATCCATACATTGTTGGAGCCGATGGAACCATAATAGTTCACCCAACTAGCGTGGGCGAGAATATTAGTAACGAGGAGTTTTTTAAGTTTATGCTACAGCACAAAACGGGTCAGGTTGTTCGCGACGAGTATATGTGGCAAGGCCAGAACAAGGTGCAATATGTGGAGTATTTCGAACCAATTGACGCTTTTGTTTCCGTTGGTTTTTACGAGAGCGAGATGAACAAAATTCTAAACCAAACGCGCATAGCAATTCTGTTGGTAACTCTTATCTCTGTGGGTTTGGTAATACTCGTACTGCGCACAATTGTTCAATCAGTAGTGGTTGCATTGCGCAAAGGTGTCGATTTTGCTAAAACAGTGGCCGATGGTGACCTTAGTGCAACCGTTGATGTTTACCAAAAAGATGAGGTTGGTGAGCTAGCCGATGCGTTACGTAATATGGTTGAAAAGCTTAAGGATATTGTCGAGAATATCCAATCGGGTGCCGATAGTATTTCTGGCGCAGGTTTCGAGGTGAGTTCTGCTTCACAGCAGCTATCGCAGGGAGCCAGCGAGCAGGCATCGGCGGCCGAAGAGGTGAGCAGTTCCATGGAGCAGATGGCAGCCAATATTCAACAGAATACCGATAACGCTCAGCAAACCGAAAAAATTTCGCTGAATGTATCGCAGGGTGTACAAAAAGTTGGCGCTGCTGCTCAGGAAAGCCTTGACTCCATTAAGAATATTGCCGATAAAATTAATATTATCAACGATATTGCTTTCCAAACCAATATTCTTGCGCTTAATGCTGCCGTTGAGGCGGCTCGTGCAGGTGAGCACGGTAAAGGTTTTGCTGTAGTAGCTGCTGAGGTTCGTAAGTTGGCCGAGCGCAGCAAAATTGCCGCTGATGAGATTGTTGCTTTGGCATCACGAAGTGTAAATGTTACCGAAGAAGCATCGGAATTAATGGGCAGCTTAATCCCCGAAATTGAGAAAACGGCTAAGCTAGTTCAGGAAATTGCTGCTGCAAGCATAGAGCAGAATTCGGGTTCCGATCAAATAAATAACGCAATTCAGCAGCTCAACACCGTTACCCAGCAAAATGCTGCATCGAGCGAGGAGCTTGCTACTAGCTCCGAGGAGTTAAGCAGCCAAGCCGAACAGCTAAAAGAACTCATTAGCTTTTTTAAACTCAACGATCAGCAAAAGAGAAATAAAGTAGTTGCAACAAGTTCATTAAGGCCAGCACCAAAGCATGAGCCTGTGCAATCGCAGGTTACTAACCCAACGGTAAAAAAAGGTGTAACGCTTAAAGGTTTCGATACCAATAAGCGCGATGGCGATTACGAAAATTTCTAGACCTTTAGTATCTTCGAATAGCTTGCCCATGGCATACCAATTGGGCAGGCTATTCTTACCAATAGCTTAGGGATATTACTGAGATTAATTTGTGTGAAATGAATTGCCAATCAAAAATACTATATGTTGACGATGATCCTGAGAACCTAACAGGGTTCGAGGCCAGCTTCTCTAGGGTATTCAACATTATTACAGCAATAGATTCACAGTCGGCATACAAAATTCTAAAATCAACGGATAGTGTTGCCGTGGTTTTGGTTGATTATAAAATGCCAACCGAAGATGGCATATCATTCATCAGCAGAATTAAAGAAGAGTTCCCTGGCCTTATGTTCATTATTACATCGGCCTGGGCCGATATGGATGTTGTGATTAAGGCAATGAATATGAATTGTTTTTATGGTTTTGCTCAAAAGCCATGGAATCACAACGAGTTAAAAATAATGCTCCAGAATGCCTTGGAGCATCAAAAGTTTCGATGCGAAAATAGAACCCTGAATGAAAGGTTGCTGCAGCAAAATAAAATACTTGAAGAATCCATAAAAAAAGAGCGTGAAGCTAACCGGGTTAAGGACTTATTTTTAGAGAATATTTCGCATGAGATTCGTACTCCCCTTAATAGTATTATTGGATTCTCTAATCTAATTGCGCAGAGAATCCCTTCGGATAGCAAACTGGTTGACTATGCAAACATTGTGGTTAGTAGCGGGCATAATTTGCTCAAAATAATACATAACATTCTTGAGTGTTCGTTAATCTACAACAATCAGGTTGATGTGAGTTGTGCTGAGGTTAATCTCTCTCGCTTGGTAACAAGAGTCCTTGGCGATTTTCAGAATAGCGTAAAAGGAAAAAAACTCAACGTAAACTCCTTTATACCTAATGATGTAATTATTAATAATGATGAGTTTAAAATTCAAAAGATAGTTGAAGCCCTTGTTGATAATGCCATAAAATTTACCCCCAAGGGTTCGGTAACTATTAAACTGGATGAGAACTCCGAAATATCGGACGATTCAATTTTGCTCTGTGTTGAGGATACTGGAGTTGGTATTGCCCCTAAATACTTTGATAAAATATTTGAGCCTTTCACCCAGATTGATGACGAAAAGAATCGTAAGTATGGAGGGAATGGCATAGGCTTGTTTTTAGCAAAGTCTTATGCTGAGATGCTAGGCGGAAAGATTTGGGTTGAGTCTAATCCAATAATAGGTTCAACATTCAATTTGACCATTAAAAAAATGGTTCCACCACGAATTTAATGGAAGATTCCTAACATAGTCATAATATTATCGGTGCGCTGCACCTACTT
>CAZTFJ010000023.1:0-14510 GCA_964612255.1 uncultured Rikenellaceae bacterium
ACATACTCTTTTTCAAGCGGCTTCTATCAGCAAATCGATAAGTGCGATAGGAATACTGAAATTAGTTGAGGATAATAAAATAGATATTGATAATGACATCAACCAATATTTAAGTTCGTGGAAATTCCCCTACGATTCTATAACAAAAACCAAGAAAATAACAGTAAGAAATCTTTTGAATCATTCGGCTGGTTTAAGTGTAAGTGGATTTCCTGGTTATTTTATTACCGATTCAATTCCTACAATCCTCCAAATTCTTGATGGGACGCCACCATCAAAAACACCGGCAGTAAGGTCTGAATTGGAACCAGGATTACAATACCAATATTCGGGTGGAGGGATATGCATTACACAACTGATTATGACAGATGTTACAAACCAACCATTTGAAAAGTATATGCAGAATAGCGTTTTTAAACCCTTGGGAATGAATGAGAGTTTTTTTATACAACCACCTCCTATAGAAAAAAAAGAATTGTTGGCTACCGCTTATAATAGAGATGGGAGCGAAGTTCCTGGGAAATATTGCATCTATCCTGAGTTAGCAGCAGGAGGCTTATGGACAACACCAACAGATTTAGCTAAATATATTGTTGAAACCCAACTTTCTTTACTGGGAAAATCATCAAAAGTACTCTCTCCTGAAATGACTAAGATACGGTTAACACCTTTTGATGGCTATTCCGCCTTAGGTGTATACATTCATAATGAAGGTAAATATTTTGAATTTAGTGGTGGAAACTATGGTTTTACATCTGTTTATTGGGCTGATATTAGTAATGGTAACGGTGTTGTTATAATGACAAATTCTGCAAACATTGAGATTATCTCGGAAATAACTAACAGCGTGGCGGTTGCATATCAATGGGATGATTTTTATAATCCTGAAATCAAAAACGTAGTATCAGTTTCAGATTCAATTCTTGATTCTTATGTTGGGGATTATCTTTTTGGCGATAAAAAAATATCTATCATCCAGAAAAACAATAAATTATTTGCTGTTGAGGATTGTCCTTGGGAATTGTATTTTACCTCAGAAAGTGATTTTTTTATATCAGAATTTGAAAGTAATATGAGATTTCAGCGTGATTCGGATGGTAATGTAACTGGGATTCTAGATTTAAACAGTGGTAGAACCGCAAGTAGAATAATGAAAGAATAAAACAAGAAACTGGGTGCAACCTATAGCCATTAGCAACTAGTTGCCCGAATAGGCCAGAATTCAATAACCTTGAGCAGCAAAAAAAGGCCTTATAATTAAACAATCAAGCTTTAGGTAATCGAACTTTAGTGCAATTTTTTTATATAGTGCCTTTGGTTTAATTGCCCAATATTGCTAAACCTATTTTTTAATAAAAAGCAATGCCTTACCCTTAAACCTTAGGTCAAAACCCATATCTTTACAAAAAAAGAAATTTTATGGTTGCAAGCATAATCAGCAAAATGGTTCTATACTACGGTGCCGATGTGCGGCGAGTAAACCACGCCCTAAAGGTGTATGGTTTTGCCAGCTGTATAGCCCGTAGCGAGCAACTTAACCCAAACCAAATTTTGGTGGTTGATATTGCTGCCATTCTGCACGATATTGGTATCCCCGAGGCTGAGAAAAAGTATGGCTCATCGGCAGGGAAATACCAAGAGCTAGAGGGTCCTTCGGTGGTTAAAACATTACTTAAAGATGAGGATATTGATACGGAGCTGGTTGATAGGATTTGCTATATTGTTGGTAACCATCATTCGTATCATAAAATTGATGGGCTCGATTTTCAGGTAGTGGTTGAAGCCGATTTTTTGGTAAACATTTACGAAGATGAGTTTACCCAGCAAATGGTAGAGACCGCTCGCCACAAGCATTTTAAAACTGCTGCCGGAATAGCTATGGTTGAGCATATGTATTTACGCTAATTTTTTGTAGAATTGCCTGCCCAAACAATTATTTGCGATAATCGGGTAATTACGATACTTTAAACTCAAAAATAACCAATGCTTTTACTCTTAGGATATTTATTCCTTGCGCTTTTCGTTTCGTTTATGTGCTCCATCATGGAGTCGGTTTTGCTATCAACTCCACCATCGTTTTTGTTGGTTAAGCAGCAGGAGGGGCATGCCTGGGCAAAGTCATTCATCAGCCTAAAGGAGAATATCGATAAGCCTTTGTCGGCCATCCTATCGTTAAATACTGTTGCGCACACCATTGGCGCTGCAGGGGTGGGAGCCCAAGCGGTAAAGGTTTTTGGCGAGGCTTACTTCGGGTTGGTTTCGGCTATTCTTACTGTGCTAATTCTGGTTATTACCGAGATTATACCCAAAACCATTGGCGCTCGCTACTGGCGTGGGCTTTCGCGGTTCTCGTATATAACAATTAGCTTCATGATTGTTTTAACCTACCCGCTTGTAGTTATGTCGGCTGGTATAACAAAAGTCTTTTCTAATAAAAAGGATGAGAAATCAACTAGCCGCGAGGAGATTGCCGCATTGGCAAGCATTGGTGCCAACGAGGGGCTTTTCTCCGATAAAGAAAATCTAATAATTCAGAATATCCTAAAGCTCAAAAACCTGAAGGTAACCGAAATTATGACCCCCAGGGTGGTGCTTGCCATTGCCGACGAGAAGCTGCCCTTGCTCGA
Organism: uncultured Rikenellaceae bacterium; assembly: GCA_964612255.1. GTDB lineage: Bacteria > Bacteroidota > Bacteroidia > Bacteroidales > Tenuifilaceae > Perlabentimonas. The sequence goes on from CAZTFJ010000023.1 coordinate 2,628, forward strand.
TTTTCTTAAGAGTAAGGATTACCTTCGGTTCTCGCGAATTCCTGTGTATGCTGGTAACGACGAGAATATTACTGGCTATGTGTTTAGGCAAGAGGTGTTTGAGAAGCTGGCCGAGGATAAGCATAAGCTTAGGCTAAAGGATATTAAGCGCGATATTGTGATTGTACCCAATACCATGGCGCTGTTTACCCTTTGGGAAACGCTGCTCGAAAAAAAGGAGCACATTGCCCTAATTGTTGATGAGTATGGAGGGCTCGATGGCATTGTAACCATGGAGGATATTATTGAAACACTCCTGGGGCTCGAGATTGTTGACGAGAAGGATACCATTACCAATATGCAAAAGTTTGCCCGCGATAGGTGGAAAACCCGTCAGGCTAAGTACAGCTTTATCGACAGTATTATTGATAAAGATGACGATAAGCCATAAGCTAAACTGTTAGCCGCATAACCAGGGCATGTTTACCTTTTCCGTAGTAATTGGGTTTTTGCCCAACTTCTTTAAATCCATATTTGCTGTAAAGCGATATGGCTGTGCTATTGGCTTGGCTAACCTCAAGCGAAATTGTTGAATAGCCCATTCGTGCAGCAAAAGTTTTAGTGTGGCTAATTAGCATATCGCCAATACCTTGCCCTCTAAACTCCGGGTTAACGGCCACCGAGTATATTCTTATTACCTTGCTGTTACATCGCGTTAGTAGTATTAGGTAACCGGCTATTGTACTGCCAATATCAACAACAAAAAAATGGCTGGTTAAACTCTTGGCAAGGTGATCAAACTGCCTTTTGCCAAAAGCCTCGTTGCCAAACGATTGTTGCTCAATTGCAAGTACAAACTTAAGGTCGGTTTGCTCAGCTGGGCGTATGTTTGGTTTGCTCTTCATTACTGATGTTTGCTCTCGAGGCTTTGCACAAAGTAGTTAATAATGCGGTAGTACAGCTCGTCGCCCAGAATGGTATCTTCAACACCATGGTCGATGCTGGGGTTGTCGTTAATTTCAATAATTACCGCCTTGTCGTTTATCATTTTTAGGTCAACCCCGTAAAGCCCTTTGCCAATGAGCGATGTGGCTCTAACTGCCGTGCGTAGCACTGCTTTTGGCACCTTGTAAATAGGAATGGCCTCGGCCATACCGCTGCGGCTTTTACCCGAGTTTTGGTGATAGTATATTTGCCAGTGGCCTTTGGCCATATAGTACTTGCATGCGTAAAGGGGTTCGCCATTTAACACCCCAATTCGCCAATCGAAATCGGTAGGAAGATATTCCTGTGCAAGCACAATGGATGAGCGTTTAAAGAAATCGGCTAGAATTTGCTGGTAATCTTCAATGCTTTTTATCTTTTTAACGCCATGCGAGAACGAACCATCGGGTATTTTCACAATAAATGGTAGGCCAAGCGAGTTGGCAATATCATCAAAATTGGTGATGTTGGTTTTAAAAATTAACGATGATTTTGGTGCCGATATCCCCTCACGGGCCAGCAGCTCGTTTAAAAATACCTTGTTGGTGCATCTAATTATCGATAGGGGGTCGTCAATAACCACCATATCGGCTTGTTTGGCTTTTTGCGCTACCTGAAAGGTAATGTGATTAAGGGCGGTGGTTTGCCTAATGAACAGGGCATCAAATTCCATAAGTCTTACAATATCCTGCTCAGTAATAAGCTCTGCATTGATGTTCATCTTTTTGGCAATATCAACAAATTTGGCCAGTGCCCTCTTGTTACTTGGCGGAAAAGCCTCGTTGGGGTCGTGAAAAATGGCCAGGTCGTAGCGCGGCACCTTTTTGGTCCGTGGATTGCGCCAAATCTTTTTGCTAAATCTATCGAGCGCCTCGGCAAAGTGATTTTGTTCCTCATCGGTAAGGTCGGCTAACCTTAGCGGAGTTATGGCTTCTATTTGGTTTTTTGCCTTTGTATTTAGGGCAACCCTAAGTATTGGGTAAGGGTAGTTGTCGAACACAAAGCGAGCAATCCGTTCTAGTCCGGGCTCGGCGCAGGTGCCAAAAAAAACGTTTATGTACCAAATATCATCGGTAATGTTTTGCTTTTCAATCCAGCTGTGGCAAAGCTTGTGCAGCGAGCTATCCATACGGATTCCAGCACCCGACTCAAGTTTGTTTAGCACCTCGGGCGATGGAATAACCCTATGCCCACGGGCAGTTGCCAACAGCGAGCAGTAGTAACCTTCGGAGTTGTAGGTAATATCGCTGCAAAGGGTTATAACCAGATTTGGGTCATTTTCTGATTTTTGATTTAGGTAATCCGAGGCGGTAATAATGCTTTCGGTGGGGTAGTAAGGTTTCCAAATCGATATATGATCTAGAAGAATAAGTACATTTTGCATTTTTACTTATAGTATTGTTGTTAGCTTGCAGATATTCAAGTGCATAAGTTTGGAATTTTAGTTCGATTTTATACTGCAAATATTAGCACAATTTCGATTGGTTGTTCAGGCAACTGAAAATATTTTTTTAACCATAACGACTTGGTTTTTAGTTACGATTGATAATAATTGAAATCACATTATATATTTGGGAAACCATATGATACCATGTTTCGTATTAAATGCATAAATCTTTAAGAAATTAGTTGAAGCCAATAAAACCAATAGCCATGTATAAAACCATTGCAATTCATACCCGATCCACATACTGGACACACGTTGAAACTAACGATGAGTATAGCGTTGTTGATGCCGATGATTTGGCCAAGGAGATAGAAATTCAGTGTAATAAGTTTGCCGAGGAAGGTTACGAAGTGTTATCTATTAATCCCATAACTTCGGGGAGTTTTGCCAATGGTAATGGATATGTGCAAACCGAAAGCGTAATTATTACCGCCCGATTAGCAAAATAGTTGTTTTTTATCGTGTTTTTAATCAGTTTGATATGATTTTAATCAAGTCGTATCGTTGTTTTTTTATTGTTTAAACTGTAACAAAAGAGGTGTTTGCTCGTCATTTATTTCGTATTACTAACTATCAATATTATAATCGATATGAAAAAAATGATTTCAGCTTCTTTTGTTTTTCTTTTTTTAAGTGCCTTTGCTTTTGCTCAACCCAAAGTGCAAACCCCCAAAACTAAAGTAATGCCTTTGGGCGTTTTTCATTTTAACTATCCAAACCTCGATGCGGTTAAGGTGGCCAAGGAGGATCAAATTTCTGTGCTTAGTGAGCCCTACCAATCGCAAATACTTCATATTGCTCAGGCCATAGCCGAGTTTAAGCCAACCATAATTGCTGTAGAATCAAACCCTAAGAGACAGGCTAAAATGGATTCGCTTTATAGCGAGTACGTTTCAGGCCGATTTTCTCTTGGCAAGGATGAGGTTTTTCAGCTGGGCTTTAGGTTAGCAAAAATGCACGAGACTAATGGCGTGAATTGCATAGATGATATGGGGAAATACTACGAGCACGTAGGAGCTCTTTTTGGCGATTCTGTGCGCCTATCGAAGTTGGAAGCATACAACGATAGCCTTATGGAGGCAGAAGGCTCACAAGCAGCTAAAGTTAAAAATGTTATTGATGAGTTAGTGCGCTTAAACCAACCCGAGCGTATAAAGGAGCGATTGGGGGTTTACCTGTCGGGTTTGTTTTGTTACGAGGAAACCGAAGGCGATTTTTGGGGTGTTGATTTTGAAACTAGCCGATGGTATAGCCGTAATCTCAGAATTTTTAGGAATATTCAGCGGATACCGCGTTCGGCCAACGATAGAATACTCCTAATTATTGGCTGCGAACATCTTAACCTGCTATACCCTTTCTTTGATGCATCGCCCGAGTTTGAGTTGGTTCCGGCATTACCTTACTTGCAAAATGCAAAAAAGGCCTCGATGCAGTAACAGCTAACTTATGCGCACGCCTAACACCAGCATATCGTCAACCTGTTTTCTGTCGCCCCGGTATTTGTCAATGGTGTTTTGTAATGTAGTATTTTGCTCTGTGCAGCTTTGTTCATGAATATCCATAAGTAGATATCGGAAGTTTTGCATCAAGAATTTAATATTTTTTGGGCCACCAAACTGGTCGGCATATCCGTCGGAGTATAGGTACAACATATCGCCCTTCTGCAGCTTAAACGTTTTGTTGCAGAAGGGTTTGTTGCCTAAAACGTGATGTCCAATAGGCATTTTATCGCCTAAAACCTCAATAAGTTTGGTGTTTTTCCCTTCCAACGATCTAAGCCCTTCGGCATTGTCTTTCTCTTCAATATTCCCCTTGCGAACCACTGCTGCCGAGAGGTAAGCTCCGGCAAATTCCATTTCGTTTGTTTGCGAGTTTATAATGGCAATGGCCATATCCATACCATCGGCCTGTTCAACTTTTCCTGTTTGCTGATTTAGCGAGAGCAGGACCATATCTCGCATTTGCGAAAGGATATCGGCTGGGCTAATATTGGCTTCGCGGCTAATAATATCTCTGAGCAGAGTAATTCCCAGCATACTCATGAAAGCTCCTGGTACGCCGTGACCAGTGCAATCGGCGGCGGCCACCATATGTTTTCCGTTGCCAAGCTCCGATATCCAGTAAAAATCGCCGCTAACAATGTTTTTGGGTTTGTACAGTACAAACGAGTCCCAGGGCAGCTGTTGTAGCGCAAGTTGGCTTGGGAGTACAGCGTTTTGTATACGACTAGCGTATGTAATGCTATCTGTTATAAGGCGCTGTTGGTCGGCAATTTGATCGCGCTGGCGAGTAACAAAATCGCGTTGCTGTTCAATCTCCTCCTTTTGGCTTTCAATCTCCTCTTTCTGGTTGCTTATTTCAATGTTTTGCTCTACCAATAGCTGGTTTATTCGATTTTTTTCGCGGTAAGCGTAAAAGATAAAGCCCGATAAAACTCCGGCCATAAGGAAGGCAACAATAAAGAAAATTAATACAACCCGCTGTCTTTCCAGCTTAGCCTCTTGCAAAGCTTCGCGTTGTTTAGCCAGTAGCTCTTGTTCCTTTTCTCTCTTTTCAAACTCATATTGCATTTCGAGCTTGGCAATATCATTGGAGTTTAAGCTGTCTTTGTAGCTTGTGTGGTGCTTATAAGCCTCAAGTGCTTTGCCCTTGTTGCCTAGCTGCGAGTATATATTCGACAGGCATAAGTATGCCTCGCTAATATCGGGTATTATTCTATGTTTTTTGGCAAATTCAAGACTTTGGTTAAAATAACTCTGAGCTAATAAGTTGTGGTTGTTTCGCATCTCAATTTTTCCCAGATGGCGATAAAGCGAGGAGAGATCGAGGCTGTCGCCCACGCTATTTTTTAGCTCTAAGGCACGGTTCAGGTTGGTTCGCGCCATAGTGTCTTTACCCTGATCGAGAAAGATTACCCCAAGGCTTATATGGTTGGCCGCTTGCCCAAATATATTACCATTTTTTTTGTTGATATCAAGAACCATTTGGGTGTATTCCAATGCTTTTGAGTAGTTTCCCAGCTTGTGATAAATGCTGCCTATCTCGCTTAAGCTAAGCGTTACCCCCACGCTATTGCCGGTGTTTTGCTCAATGTTTTGGTAATGCGAAAGTGCCGATTCGGCATACTGCATTGCCCTATCTAGCAAGTCGAGTCTTTTAAAAAGCCTAGCAATTCCCAGCGAAGTCCAGGCTAAGCCTTCCTCCTCACCAACCTCTTCGTGTATATCCATAGCTTTAAGGAAGTGCTCTATCGATCGCTGATACTGACCAATAACGCCATACACGTTGGCTAGGTTTACCAGAGTGCGCGCTTCTTCGGGTCTGTTTTCAATTGAGGTGTTCAGCTCAAGCGCTTGTAGGTAGTAGTCGAGCGCTACCAAATAGTTAGTTTGTAGCTGGTTTACATTTCCTAATCGGTTAAGCGTAAGCGCTTCTCCTGCTATGTCGTTGCGTTCTTTGGCTATTTGCAACGAAACTCCAAAATGCTTATTGGCCTCATCGAATTTATTCTGAGTGTAGTAGATAAATCCTAGCTGATGATAAATATTTTGAAGTTGCTCTGTGCTCTTAGCCTGTTGCGCAAAATCAATTGCTCTAGAAGCTAGCAGTATTGCAGAGTCGGGGTTCGACTGAGTAAGCGAGATGGAAAGTTTAATCAGGCTGTCGGCTGAATTTACAAACTCTTTAGTATTGACTGGCTGACCGTTGGAATTTAAAATTGATATAAAAAATATCAAGCTGATAAGAAGATGTGAAATACGGCTGGTCATATGGTCCGTTCGGGTTATAGTTGGTTTCATCAAGTTGCTAAATTAAGCTTTTTTGGCAATTCAATACAGCATAACTCCCAAATTATATGGCCAAAACATCTATTTAAAATAGATTCTAAAAAAACATTTTGTACTTTTAACCGTGAATAGAACCAATTTGGGTATATTTAGGTTGCATCAAATATTTTATTAATACATTAAACTTAAACGAGTTACGGTATGGCTGTTCGCTTTAAGATGAATATTAGAGCCAAGCTGTTGGTGTATGTTTTGGTAACATCAATAGTTGTGCTTGGCATTATTGGTGGTTTTATTCAGTATAGAACTTACCGCATTGCCCTAAGTAATGCCCAGGAATATGCTCTTAGCACAGCTCAGAATGCGGCTAAGGTGGTTAAATCGGAATTGGAGTTCGATTTGGGCTTTACTCGTTCATTAGCGAATGCATTGTATGGGTACTATCTTATTGACGATGTAACACGCGATAGTATCTACTTTAATATTTTAAGAAATCAGATAGAGCAAAACCCACGCTACGTAACCATATGGTACAATCTGGAGTATTGGGCTACCAACCCCAATTACGATAAGAACTATGGTCGCCGCTCTATTTCAACATTTATGAAGAATGGGTATAGCCAAATTCTTGTTGAGGAACGCAATATGACTGGTGACATTGTGGGTAGCGAGTATCATAAGTCAAAATCCAATAATATTGAGTTGCTGTCCGATCCGTATTTTTACAAATTCGACGGGGTAAACGAGGTGTTGGTTACTAGTATTGGGGTTCCCATTAGGCGCGATGGCAATTTTGTTGGTCTGGCCGGCGTTGACGTTACCCTCGATAAGTTTCAGGAAACCATAAGGCAGATTAGGCCTTATGCCAACTCTCAGGCTTTTCTCTTGTCGAACAACAGCACGTTTGTGGCCCATACTAACGAGCTGAATTTGGGTAAATCTTTTCAGGAAATTTATCCTGAAATTACTATGGAGCACAAGATTATTGATAAAGTAATTGCCGGATCGTCCTATAGTTTCAATTGGGTTTTTAATGGCGAGAAGCATTTAGTTACCATAACCCCTGTTGAAGTTGGCCGGTTTGATACACCATGGTCGGTTGGGGTTGTTATTCCGCTTGACGAAATTTTGGTTGAAGTACAAAAATCATCAACTTATGCTTTGCTAGTTGCTGCATTGGGCTTAGCCCTACTTACGCTTGTTATGTTTTATGTGGCCAAGTTTATAACCAAACCTGTTGTAAGCACAACTAGCGTGTTAAACGATATGGCCCAAGGCGATATCGATAGAGATAAGAAAATTAGCATACAAACTGGCGATGAGCTGGAAGATATGGCCAACTCGGTTAACAAGCTAATTGAAGGATTAAATCAGACCGAGAACTTTGCCCGCGAGATAGGAAGGGGCAATCTCGATGCCGAGTTCAAACTTCTTGGTGATAAGGATTTGTTGGGTATATCGCTAATTGATATGCAAAAAAGTTTAAAACACGCAAAAGAGGTTGAGGAGGAACGAAAGCTCGAGGAGAAAAAGCAGAATTGGGCAACCCAAGGTATGGCAAAGTTTGGCGATATCCTTCGTCAGAATAACGATGACATTAATGAGCTTTCGTTTAATACTATCCGTAATTTAGTCGATTACACTGGTTCAAATCAAGGTGGGGTGTTTATTGTGAACGATAATGATGAGGATAACCCATTCCTTGAAATGACAGCCTGTTATGCATTTGATAGGCGAAAGTATATGGAGAAAACCATTGAGATTGGCGAGGGTCTTGTAGGCAGATGTTTTCGCGAGGGTAAAACTATATATATGACCGATGTGCCAGCCGAATACATAGCCATAAGTAGTGGGCTTGGACAGGAAAGGCCTCGCTGTTTGATTTTAGTTCCGTTAAAGTATAACGATGAGGTGCTGGGAGTGATTGAAATGGCTACGTTTAAGGTTTACGAGAAGTTTCAAGTTGAGTTTATTGAGAAGTTGGCCGAGAGTATTGCGGCTACTCTATCAAGCGTTAAAATTAATATAAGAACAAGCGAACTTCTTGCAAAATCGCAGCAACAGGCCGAGGAGATGCAGGCTCAGGAGGAGGAGATGCGCCAGAATATGGAGGAGTTGCAAGCTACACAGGAGGAGATGGAGCGAAAGCGTGCAGAGCAGGAAAAGATGCAGGAGGATTTTCAGAAGGAGATAATGCTGCTTAACGCTTTAATGAACAATATCCCCGATTACATATATTTTAAGGATGAGAGTAGCCATTTCATGCGTATTAGCAAATCGATGGTTAAGCTTTTCAATGCCAATAAACCCGAAGAGCTGGTTGGTAAATCCGATTTCGATTTCCATACCAGAGAAAACGCAGAGCATTTTTTCACCGAGGAGCAAGAGATTATGCGTACCCAGCAGCCTATTGTCGATAGGATTGCTCACGAGGAGTATGATGACGGCCGAGAGCAGTGGATGGCTGCCACTAAAATGCCGCTATTTAACCGTAATGGCGAGGTGGTAGGCACCTGGGGAATTAGCCGGGTAATAACAGAGCAGAAAATGGCAGAGCAAAGGGTTGCGGAGCTTGAGGCCGAGGTAGCAAAACTTACGCAGCAAAGCAGCGGCCATGAGGGCGAGTATCAGGCCATTGTTAAGGCGCTCGATTCTACCACTTTTGTTACCGAGTATGCAACCGATGGTACAATAACAAGAATTAACGAGCCGCTGCAAACTATTATGGGCAAAACCAATGAGGAAGTAGAGGGTAAGCATCACGCCGATTTCTTCCGCACCAAAGCCGACGACGATGTAACTTATCAGGATTTTTGGGAAGATCTACGAAGAGGTATTGTCCGTCAGCGCGTATTTAAGGGTTCAATTGGCAGTTCAAGGCTGGTGCTAAACGAAACCTATTCCCCAGTTAAGAATGCCGAGGGTAAAGTTGAGAAGATAATTGCCATTGCAGTGAAGGGATAGGTGTTGCTTTTCTACTTCGTAATTAAATGTTAAGAATACTCTCAGGATTTAATAAGTACTGTAACGGTCGATATATATTCTCTTAATATTATGCACAAACCCAGCCATTTCAGCTGGGTTTGTTTGTAGATATAAAAAACATATGCTTATCCTAGTTGATGCATATTGCACATTTACTACTCAACAAATTCAATAACGTGTCCCGAAACTATAACGGTATATAATCTAACGAAAGGGAAAAATGAATGTTTAATTTCTACTCTTTCGTTTACAACTGCTCGTGAAGTGCCCACTATGTTAGCATTGGCCAACATTTGTGCTCTTGCCTCGGCAACCATAGCATTCTTATTAAGACCCCCAATGCCAAAAACAAACATAGCCTCCGATTGGCCTTGAACGCTCTCAACTACCCTAAAATTCTTTTTAGATAGTACTACCTCTGTAGTGTTTAGGTTAGCATTTGTGGTTAATCCGTTGTGGATAGAGCAACTTGAAAAGAGTAATGCCATTCCAACAATTAAAAAAAACACCTTCTTCATTTGTAAAAATTTTTGTTCAATTAATACCTACTCGTTTGGCTTTTCGGTAAACGCCCCGTTTTTGTTGGTTTCTGGTCTCCAAATATTTTGTTACTAGAAATTTTGCTGGTGAACTTGAGCTTATTTTCTCTAAATATCCGTTATCGCTGTTTAGTCTGTATTCCCTTTAAAAATGAGCGACTGGGTTGGGTTTTTACAAAATTAGTGCCACGTAGTAGGCCTACGAGTAGTTTGGGTTGATTTTTTTGAGAAGTTTGAGTGGCGCAAAGCGGAAGTGTCAGGTTTCTAGTAGAATGTGTTTAGGGAAACACCGAAAAAAAGGACTTAATCTTGAAAAATGTTGCTTTCAGATTAAGTCCTTAAAAATATGTAAAAAATATATTTTACTATATGTTGTATCAGTATAGGTGAAGATTAACAATCAGTTAAGTGGTTCTGTAGGTTTTACTTAACATTAATTTTAATATAATTTGAATTCCTATACGGATTGTTTCCTTGGTAAAGGATTTTATCTACAAAATCGAAATACTTTTCCATGTTATCAAGGGTTTTCATAACCTCGTCGCCATGGCCAGCACCTTCGAAAGTTACAAGCCTTGCAACGTCTCGGCCAACACTATTGTTTATTACGTTTTTCATATTAACTGCTTGCATGTAGGGGACCACCTTGTCGTCGGTGCCATGTACCAGAAGGGTGGGAGGGAACATCGAACCTACCAAATTTATTGGGTTGGCATCGTTGGTTTTTGCCCAGTTTTCCTGAACATTAAAGCCCATAATGTCGTTTGCAGGATGTGAGCCCAGATTGGTTAATCGGCTTATATCGGCTACTCCGTACCATGAAATTACGCCTTGAACATTGCTAGAGTATGTTTCGAAACCCATAGAGAGGTTCTCAAAAGCAGGGTGGTTGTTGGTTGTAGCTAGCATAAGAGCTATGTGTGCCCCAGCAGATGAGCCCCATACAACAAGGTTTTTGGTGTCTAGCTCGTATTTCTTTTCGTTTGCTCTAAGATGCCTAATGGCCGCTTTTACATCATGTAGCGGTTTGGGCCACTTTACTTCATCGGATAACCTATAGTTTACCGACACCACAGCATAACCTTGAGTAATAGCTTGGAAAATTGGGGCAATGGTTTCAGCTTGTTTATCCCCATACTTCCATCCACCGCCGTGAATTACTACAATTGTTTTATAGGGTGCTTCGCCGGCTGTTGGGTAAATAATGTCGAGGGTTTGCCTTGGGTTTTCATTGCCAAGGTAAAAAACGTCGAGTAAGGTTTTTGAAAACTGCGACATGTCAATAGATTTAACCTTCCCCTGAGCATGGGCTCCATACTCGCCCATTTCGGACAGATTTATCTTGTCATCGCTCTTTTCTTGGCAGGCGAATAGTAAAAAGACTGCTGATATGCTGAGCAACGACATTCTGATTAGATTCCTATTTTTCATAAGTATGCGTTTTGGTTAAACATATAATTTCTGAGCGGCTACCTATTAATACTATTAGTATAAAAGGCTAGGTTGTTTTACTTGCTCCAAGGTACAAAATAATCTAAACCAAGTCCAGTAAATGGACTATGATTAGATGTTTTTTGCTTTAAGTTTTAAACTTTGTGCCAGAGTAGAGGTCTACATTAAAGTGTATTATATATTACAATAGCAATATAGAAGATAACGGAATAGTTTTCTTAATCCCCTACCTTCATTCATCATGATTTAAAAAAGTTTCATAAAAATAGTTTAACGGTTTCAAATTACTCAAATACTGCTAATCGAGATTGAGGTCAACTCTATTTTATTCCAGGCTAGGTAACAGTTATTTGCCATATTTTAATGCGTATAGCTCAATTGTTGGGTTTATGCTAATAGGTGTGGTGTTAGTTTGAGTAATATTATGATAAAAACCTATTGTTATTTGACTGTAAGTAAGATTTTTATGTTTAAAGATCAATCATTAGATTAGAACCGAAACTTAGCGTTGAATTTTTACAAAACGCAGAGTAATTGATTAGATAATGAGGAGTAGAAAAGTCTGTCGTATTTTAATCTTTTTGTATAAAGAATTGTCTACCTTTGAAGTGTTGAGCATTAAATTTAGTGGCGTTTAAAAGCGTAAGTATAGATACAAGAGCCCCAATTCAATAGCTATGGTAAGGTCAAAGAATACGGTCAGCAAAAA